>RPYR01000007.1 GCA_008671285.1 Collinsella aerofaciens
CGGCCATCCGATGAGCATCCTCACCGGTCACGAGGTTGTTGTCGACGGCGCCTATCTCGGCGTCGCTGAAGGTTCCGTCCCGGGTCTCGCCAACGTTGAGCCCGAGGGCTACGTGCGTCAGTGGAAGGCCGCTCAGGCTGGTGACTGGGCTACCGTCAAGGCCGAGCAGGATCGTCTCAATGAGATCTCCCACATCTGGGATGTCACCTCGGGCGTCCAGGGCTATGCCGGTGGCGTCGGCGCCTTCAAGACCGCTATGAACCTCATGGGCATCTTCGACAGCCCGACCATGCCGCGCCCGGTGAAGGCCATGACCGGTGAGAACGTCGAGGCGATTAAGAAGGTCCTCCAGGACAACGGTCTCCTGTAAAGCTTCCCCAGGCACCCGATCTTGGGGCTCAAGTGGTCGGGCGTGACCCATTAGGTCAACGCCCGACCACTTTCACCCCAACCTCGGGCACCTGGGAAACCTTTATCATGCTGCGGCGATAACACCGCCTTCATTTCCTGTAGTTGTTTTTTATCTCCGAAGGAGAACGACATGGAGAACAAGTACGTCTGCTCTGTCGATATCGGCGGAACTAAGATCGCGACTGCCATCATGGAGTACCCGGCTGACGGCGGTGTGCCCCATCCCGTTTTTGAGGCTGAGGTTCCCACCGAGGCCCAGGAGGGTGGCGAAGCGGTCTTCCAGCGCATCGAGGCGTCTATCAAGGCAGCTCTTGAAGCAAATCCCGATGTCGAGGTCCTCGGAGTTGGCATCGGCGCCGCCGGTGTCGTCGACCCCAAGACGGGCGCCATCGCCTACGCCAACGAGATCATGCCCGGCTGGTCTGGCGTTCAGTTGGGGCCGCGTCTGCGCGAGGACCTTGGTCTTCCCGTTGCCGTGGTGGGCGACGTGCAGGCTCATGCTCTGGGCGAGGCCCACTGGGGCGTCGGCAAGGGCAAGTTCTCCGTCTTGTGTCTGGGCATCGGTACGGGCATCGGCGGCGCATATGTCGAGAACGGCCGCGTGATGCAGGGCTTCCACGGTGCTGCCGGTCATATGGGCCACATCGAGTGCTCGGCTGCCGCCGGCATTCCCTGCGCCTGCGGGCGTTCTGGCCATCTTGAGTCTGTTGCTTCGGGCACTTCCATTGGTCGCATGTACGACGAGCGCTTTGGCCGCGTCGACCCCAGCCGTCCTTCGGTCGGTCGCGATGTAAACGACCTGTGCCGCGCGGGCGACGCAAAGGCGACTGAGGTCATCCATGACGCCGGCTTTGCGCTGGGTGCCAGCTTGGGCTCGCTCGCTAACATCCTGGACCCTGAGGTCATCGTGCTTTCGGGTGGCGTGATTCACCAAGGTCCCGATTGGCGTTCACAGACGTGGAAGGATTCGGTACACGAGGGCTATGCCAGCCAGGCGCTCGATCCGCTTCAGGACACGCCGATCCTCATCGGTTCTCTTGAGGGCGATGCTCCGCTCATCGGTGCCGCCGAACACCTTCTTGCGTCGTTGAAATAAACATAGCTACCAAGTGCGCCTTCTGAGGTGCCGCAGATTGACGTGAAAGAGGAGCGAAGCGTACTTCGGTACGCGAGCGACGGTTTGAACGTCAAGGTGCGGTGTCTCAGAAGGCTGTTTTTGAGAAAGGTTGAGTCGAACATGACCGTTGATCCTTTGATCCAGTCCCTGAAGGGCAAGCTCGTCGTGAGCGTTCAGGCGTATATGGGCGAGCCGCTTCGTACGCCCGAGACCATGGCTCAAATGTCTCGTGCTTGCGAGCTCGGCGGCGCCGCCGCCATTCGCTGCCAGGGCCTTGCCGACATTGCCGCCATTAAGGGTCGCTGTGAGGTCCCCGTTATCGGCCTGTGGAAGGATGGGCACGAGGGCGTTTACATCACGCCGACGCTGCGTCACGCTCGCGCCTGCGTTGCTGCGGGTGCCGATATCGTGGCGATCGACGCCACCGATCGTCCGCGTCCCGACGGCAAGTCGGTCGAGGATACCTTCCGCCCGCTGCACGAGGAGGGTGTGCTCCTGATGGCGGATTGTGCCACCATCGAGGACATTCGCCGTGCGGTTGATATGGGCTTCGACCTGGTATCTACCACGCTTTCTCACGGTGTCGCTGCCATCGACTGCACCATGGCCGATGGCCCCGATCTGCCGCTCCTGCGTCAGGCGACCGAGGAATTCCCCGGTCTTCCCATCATCTGCGAGGGCCGCGTGCACACGCCCGAGGAGGCTCGCGCCGCGATCGATGCTGGCGCCTGGGCCGTTGTCGTCGGCACCGCCATCACGCATCCCACGAGTATTACAAGTTGGTTCAAGGCTGCGCTTGAGGCGTAAGACAGGCCTCGTATCCGCTCGGGGCGGTATACTCAATAAAGGCAATTGATCGCGCGGGATCCGCTGGCCGGGTCCCGCGCTTGTTTTAGGAGGCGCACATGCAAAAGGGAGATGCCATGGATGCGGCGGAGCGCTCGGAGCGCATCCCCGATATCGTCATCATCACCGGAATGTCTGGATCGGGCCGAACGCAGGCCATGCATGTGTTCGAGGACATGGGCTACTTTTGCATCGACAACTTGCCTCCGCGTCTGATCGCCCAGCTTGCCGAACTCGTCGGCATCAATACGGGCGTGGGCAGGCATCTTGCCGTCACCTGCGACCTGCGCAGCCAGGGCTTGTTCGATGAGCTGCTCGATGCCGTTGCCGCACTCGAGGAGCGCGAGATGAGCTGTGACATCGTGTTTCTCGAGGCCTCTGACGAGGTGCTGATTCGTCGCTACAGCGAAAATCGCCGCCGTCATCCCATTGCCAAGCCGGGGGAGACTACGGCCGATGCCATTCAGCGCGAGCGCCTTCAGCTGCAGGGCGTGCGCGACCGAGCCGATATGATTATCGACACGAGCCGTCTGCGTACCGCTGCGCTGCGCAACAAGCTACGTATGGCATTTTCCGAGCTGTCCGACCAGCAGCTCATGGACGTCCACGTGTTCTCGTTTGGCTTTAAGCACGGCATGCCCGTCGAGGCGGACATTATGATCGACGTCCGCTTCCTGCCCAATCCGTTCTACGATCCCGAGATGCGCACGATGACCGGTCTCGATAAAAAGGTCTCTGATTTTGTTCTGGACCATCCCAAGACGCAGGAGTTTTGGAAGGCTTGGACACAGCTGCTCGATACGGTGATGCCAGGCTATATCGCGGAGGGTAAGCCGCAGCTTTCTATCGCCATCGGCTGCACGGGCGGCCAGCATCGCAGCGTTGCCATTGCCGAGGCCACGGCCCGTTACCTGGAAGGCGCTCAGTATCATGTGAGCATCTCCCACCGCGACCTGTCGCGCGCCAACACGAAGGCATAGGCCTGCATGTCGTTTACCGCTGAGGTGCGCGACGAGCTTGCGCGCTGCGAACCCGAATGTGAATACTGCGACTTGTCGACGCTCGCCGCCCTCACGCGCGTGAGTGGTACGCTCTCCCTTGCCGGCTCTGGGCGGTATCGTTTGACCGTTGCGACTGAGACGGGAGCCGTCGCGCGCACGATGATCACGCTGACGCATCGTATCCTTAAGCTCAAAACGGAGTTCACCGTCCGCAAATCTGTCTTGCATAAGGTTCGAAACTACCTCATCACCTTGCCTGATCAGCCAGACCTGGATAAGGCCTTGGTTCTGCTGGGTATCCTCGACCGTAGGGGAGGACTTGTCGCCGGCGTACCCCGACATATCGTTGCCCGTCCTTGCTGTAGACTTGCCTATATCCGCGGCGCGCTCATCGCGGGCGGCTTCGTGGCCGATCCACGCGGCGATTTTCATTTGGAGATCGCTGTGCAGGGCGAGCAATATGCCAAGGGACTTTGCAATCTGTTGGAGCAGATTGGGGTCCATGCTCGTGTTAATGCACGGCGGGGGTCATATGCCGTGTACATTAAGAGCGCCGAGGAAATCGAGCATCTATTAAAGCTGATTGGTGCCAAGCGCAGCGTTGCCGAGATTGAGGAGGCGCGCGCGGTCAAGTTGGTTAAGAACGATGTGAACCGTCGCGTGAATGCCGAGCTCGCCAACCAAACCAGAAGCGCCGGTGCTGCCCAACATCAGCTTGCGCTTATCGACGAGCTCGAGCAGCGTGGCCTTCGCGATGCGCTTCCGGATGCCTTGGCGGTCTTTTGCGACCTGCGCGAGCGCTATCCTGATCTGTCGCTGCGTGATTTGGGGGAGATGGCTGACCCTCCCTTGTCGAAGTCAGCCCTCTACCATCGTGTTTTACGGCTTGAAAAGCTCATTGAAGCAAACAGGTAGTTTGAAGTAACGACTTATATACGGATTTAGCTGCTATTTTAGTCTTTAAAACGTTTTAACGTAAATTTGCTTTTCAATTTCGAGCATTCTCGTGAAATTCAAGTCAAAAAAAAGGTATATTAGGCGAGTGGTTAGTTTGTGGGCCTCAACGGCGGGCGCTGTAGCTCGCGGGGGCCTTACGAAAGGAGACACAATGGCAGTAAAGGTTGCTATTAACGGCTTCGGTCGCATCGGTCGTCTGGCTTTCCGTCAGATGTTCGGTCATGAGGGCTCCGAGATCGTCGCTATCAACGACCTCACCTCTCCCGATATGCTCGCTTACCTGCTGAAGTACGACTCCACGCAGGGCAACTACGCTCGCGATCACGAGGTCGTTGCTGGCGAGGATTCCATCACCGTTGACGGCAAGGAGATCAAGATCTACAAGGAGGCCGACGCCAACAACCTGCCTTGGGGCGACCTCGACGTCGACGTCGTTCTCGAGTGCACCGGCTTCTACACCAGCAAGGCTAAGGCTCAGGCCCACATCAACGCTGGCGCCAAGAAGGTCGTCATCTCCGCTCCGGCCGGCAGCGATCTGCCCACCATCGTGTACAACGTCAACCATGAGACGCTGACCGCTGAGGACAACATCATCTCCGCTGCTTCCTGCACCACCAACTGCCTCGCCCCGATGGCCAAGGGTCTGAACGACTTCGCTCCCATCGTGTCCGGCATCATGACCACCATCCATGCCTTCACCGGCGACCAGATGCCGCTCGACGGCCCGCAGCGCAAGGGCAACTTCCGTCGCTCCCGCGCCTGCTCCGAGAACATCGTCCCGAACACCACGGGCGCTGCCAAGGCCATCGGCCTGGTTCTCCCCGAGCTCAACGGCAAGCTCATCGGTGCCGCCCAGCGCGTCCCGACGCCGACCGGCTCGCTGACCAACCTCTACGCCGTCGTTGACAAGAAGGTCACCGTCGACGAGGTCAACGCTGCCATGAAGGCCTACGCCGAGACCATCCCCGAGACCTTCGCCTACAACGAGGACCAGATCGTCTCCCGCGACATCGTCGGCGAGACCCACGGCTCCATCTTCGACGCCACTCAGACCATGTGCTCTGACCTCGGCAACGGCCAGACCCTGGTGCAGGTCACCTCTTGGTACGACAACGAGAACTCCTACACCTCCCAGATGGTCCGCACCATCAAGTACTTCGAGAAGTTCGTTGCTTAATTTAGCTTTTAGCGAATAGCTCGTTGAGCGTCTAAAGAAGGGCGCGGCCTCATAGGGCTTACACCCTAGGGTCGCGCCCTTTTTATAAGAAATCGTCTGCCGTAATGGGAGGCAGACACGTACGAAAGGTAGAAGCAAACATGGCCTTTACCAAGAAGACCGTCCGCGACATCGATGTCGACGGCAAGCGCGTTCTCGTCCGCGTTGACTTTAACGTGCCTATCAAGGATGGCGTCGTTGGCGACACCACCCGCATCAAGGCTGCCCTGCCCACCATCAACTATCTCGTTGAGCACAACGCTCGCGTCATCCTCATGAGCCACCTCGGCCGTCCCGATGGCACCGGCTTCCAGCCCGAGCTGTCCCTCGAGCCCGTCGCCAAGAAGCTCGCCGAGCTTTCTGGTCTCGACGTCGCCTTTGTCGCCAACACTTACGGCGAGAAGGCTGCCGAGGCTGTCGCTGCCGTCGAGCCGGGCAAGGTTCTCGTTCTCGAGAACGTCCGCTTCGATAAGCGTGAGAAGAAGAACGATCCCGAGATCGCCAAGAAGCTCGCTTCCTATGGTGACGTCTTCGTTCTCGATGCCTTCGGCACCGCTCACCGCGCCCAGGGTTCCGTCGTGGGCCCCGCCGCTTACCTGCCTGCCGTCGCTGGCTTCCTGCTCGAGAAGGAGGTCGACACGCTGACCGGCATCTTCGCCGAGCCCGAGCGTCCCTTCGTCGCTATCGTCGGCGGTTCCAAGGTTTCCTCCAAGATCGGTGTTCTCGATCACCTCATCGACTCTGCTGATACCCTGATCATCGGTGGCGGCATGGCCGACACCTTCTTCCTGGCTCAGGGCCTGTCCGTTGGTCAGTCCCTCAAGGAAGAGGACTGGGTCGAGCGCGCTGGCGAGATGCTCAAGAAGGCCGAGGAGAAGGGCGTCAAGATCCTGCTCCCCATCGACAACCGTGTTGCCGATCACTTTGGCGAGGACGCTGTCCCCGAGGTTGTCGCTTCCGACGCTATCCCCGACGACCGCGAGGGTATGGACATCGGCCCCAAGACCGAGGAGCTCTACGCCGAGGCCGTCAAGGGCGCCAAGACCGTGTTCTGGAATGGCCCCATGGGCGTCTTCGAGTTCGATAACTTCGCTCACGGCACCCAGGCTATCGCCGAGGCTGTCGCCGAGGCCGACTGCACCTCGATCATCGGCGGTGGCGACTCTGTCGCGGCTGTCAACAAGTTCAACCTGGCCGACAAGATGAGCTGGATCTCCACCGGTGGTGGCGCTTCCATGGAGCTCGTCGAGGGTAAGGCCCTGCCCGGAGTGGAGGCGCTTCTCGATGCCTAATCGCACCCTTCTTATCGCTGGGAACTGGAAGATGAACAACGACGTCGCCGAGGCTGCCAAGCTCGCCGACGAGCTGGCTCAGGCTCTGCC
>RPYR01000051.1 GCA_008671285.1 Collinsella aerofaciens
AGGCCGCACCAGCTTTGTTATCGCACATCGCCTGTCCACGATTCGCAACGCCGACGTGATCTTGGTGATCCGCGACGGCGACATCGTCGAGAAGGGCACACCCGACGAGTTGCTCGCCCAGGGTGGCTTCTACGCCGACCTGTACAACTCGCAGTTCGACGAGGCGGCGTAAATACTGCCGCAGGGAACGGATGACGCCCGAGAACGGGGGCGCAGGACAACCTGCGCCCCCGTTTTTGCTCTGCGGCCCTCAAACCGCCTCCCCTGGGACCTGATTGACAGCCCCTTCGAGGCCCCGTGGGCAAAAAATGGCAAATATGAGTACTGTTACCCTTTTAGTAACAGCCAAAACAGCCCCAAATGCCGTTTTCACGGCTTACACGCGTCCCTAAAATGATCAAAAAGCCCTATAGCGAACTTATATGTGTTTGCGTTAATGAACATATTTTGCTGTTATGTCTATTATTTTGCGAAGGCAATATGATACTAAGCTAGCAACCGTACTCATATTTGGCATTTTTTGCCCACAGGGTATTTCCTGGGGAACCGACAACAGCCTTAGGGGCCCGCGCGGCGCCGCGCTCTCCCAGCATCCGCCGACGTTTACCCAGATAAAACCTGCCAAAATAAACCTGTCCCTTTTTGGTAGGTTTCGGGGTGACAAGGGCTTGCACTTTAGCGTGCGACAGCGGATAATGCCGAGCATTCGACAATCCGCTTATTGCTCTTTCTATAGATTGAGGAGACCCCTATGGCCATGGAATTCAAACGCAGGCTGCCGATCCCCATGGAGATCCGCGAGGAAATGCCACTTTCTGCCGAGCTTACCGCCAAAAAGCAGGCATTTGACGCCGAGGTCGCCAAAGTCTTTACCGGCGAGGACGCACGTAAGGTGCTTATCATCGGCCCGTGCTCTGCCGACCGCGAGGATTCGGTCCTCGAATACATGAACCGCCTGGCCAAGACCGCCGAAGAGGTCAAGGACAAGCTCATCATCATTCCGCGCGTCTACACCAACAAGCCGCGTACCAAGGGCACCGGTTACAAGGGCCTGCTGCATAACCCCGATCCCGAGGCCCCCGACGACCTGCTCGAGGGCGTCAAGGCTATCCGCCATATGCACCTGCGCGTTATTGAGGAAACGGGCTTCTTCACCGCCGATGAGATGCTCTACCCGTCCAACTACCAATACCTCGTCGACCTGCTGAGCTATGTTGCCGTGGGCGCACGCTCGGTCGAGAACCAGGAGCATCGCCTGGTGTCGAGCGGCATTTCGGTACCCGTCGGCATGAAGAATCCCACTGCCGGCTCTACCACCGTTATGCTCAACTCCATTTACGCCGCGCAGGCGCACCAGAGCTTCATCTTCCGCAACTGGGAGGTCGAGTGCGACGGCAACCCGCTCGCACACGCCGTTATGCGTGGCTACATCGGTCTCGATGGTCGTACCTACCCCAATTACCACTACGAGCACCTGGAGCGCCTGGCCGAGCGCTATACCGAGCGCGCCGGCTACGCCAACCCGGCGGCGGTCATCGACTGCAACCACGACAACTCGGGCAAGCGCCCGCTGGAGCAGTACCGCATTTGCAAGGAGGTGCTCGACAGCTGCCGCCGTAACGAGTCCATCTCTAAGCTGGTCAAGGGCTTTATGATCGAGTCCTACCTGGAGGACGGCAACCAGCCGGTCGACGGCGGCGTCTTTGGCAAGTCGATCACCGACCCGTGCCTGGGCTGGGAAAAGACCGACTACCTCATCCACGAAATCGCGGAACGTATTTAGTTACGCGGTTTTACCAAACCGCGTAACGGCTCGACGCTGCAAACCCGCCAGGGCGGCAATCTGCCTTTCAACTTCGGCGGCATGATCAAAAGATCGATGCCGCCTCGTTTCAAGGCACCTTGCTCGCTCTGGCGGGTTTTCGCTGACGTTTTTTCGACCTGCATTGTTGCCAAGGTTGGCACCAATGACTAATGCGGTAACTAGCTACGTCGGTCCGCTTGACCGGCTGGGTTTCCGAGGTGCCCCAGGTCGCCGCGAGAGAGGAGCGAAGCGTACTTTGGTACGCGAGCGACGGTTTGAGCGGCGAGATGGGGTGCCTCGGGAAGCCGGACGATTAAGCGGACGGTTCCTGCTGCGTAATGCAGTGGATATTGCCGCCGCCAAAGACGACCTGCTCGGACTGAACGCCGACGCACTTGTAGACGCCCTCGCCCCAGACCTCGTCGTAGATCTTCTGGAGCGTGTCAACGGCAATCTGATCGTTCTCGTCGCCGTACTGCGGGACGATAACGCCGTGGTTGGTGACCAGGTAGTTCATGTAGGAGGCGATCAGCGGCTCGTCGGCGACGCGCGGCTCGGCGTTCTCGTCGGCGTCGATGGTGTCGCAGGAAGCCTGGTCCATGAACAGCGGGTTCACAGGCATGCAGAGCTTGTAGACCTTCATCTTGCGGCCCTTGGCGTCAACGGCGTTGGAGAGGGTCTCGTAGACAGCGTGGCACTGCTCGTAGAACGGATACTCGGGATCGTCGGTCCAGATGCAAGCCATGACGCCCGGAGCGATGAACGTAGCGACATCATCGATGTGACCGTTGGTCTCCTCGGGATCGATACCCTCCTTGACCCAGATGACCTTCTCGACACCCAGGTACTCCCTGAGGTGCTCGTCCATATAGGCGCGAAGTTCCTCGCTCCAGGGCTCAAACTTCCTCTTGAACTTGGGCCAGATGGACTCGGGATCCTCTTCCTCCTCCAGAACCGCAGAGCAGGTGCGGCCCGGGGAAAGCAGGCACTGGTCGGTCACGACCACGGTGCCTTCGCCGTCGACGGTGATGGAACCGCCCTCGAGGATCATGTCATCGGGACGATAGCGACGGCAGCCGGAAAGCTCAGCTATCTTAAGGGCGATCTGCTCGTCCTTGTCCCACGGGAAATAGAGGCCGTCGACGAGGCCGCCGTAGGCGTTGAAGTGCCAGTGGTTGGCGCGCTTATCGCCCTTGCCATTGATAACAAAAGTGGCAGCGGTGTCGCGGAACCAAGCGTCGTCGGTGGTCATCTCGATAACGGTGACGTTCTCGTCTTCCTCAAAGGCGGCCTTGCAGTTGGCGTAGTCGGCCTGGTTGGCGCACATGGTGACCGGGGTGAACTCGGCGATGGCGCGAGCGATGGCGGCATACTGCTTCTGAGCCGGCTTGGCACCATGGGCCCAGGTATCGGTGCGATGGGGCCAGCCCATCCACACGCGATCCTGTGGGGCGAACTCAGCAGGCATAAAGAAGCCATCGGCCTTAGGGGTGGACTCGGACTCGGTGATCGTACGCATAAGATTTCCTCCAAATCGAACGATCGCTTGCTGCGGGCGGGTTACCCGCAGCCTAAAACCAAGAGACGGTAGGCGCCCGTTCCCTGGCAAAGGTCGGGGCGCCTGGCACCGGTTTTCACAGATGTCGCACCGGCAAGCGACGACGTAACCCGGTGCGCGGAAACAAAACGCACGAAGGATACGGAAGAGAGATTGGGGCGGGCGGTGGTTACCGGAGCAATAGCTCACACCCACCTCAGAGAAAGGTTAGCGAACCTGTTGCTTGGGCACGCCTCCGAAGAGGCTAGAGTGTCCCGAGTCGGGAGCGACAAGCCCGACGAAGCGTACGTTGGTACGCGAGGAAGGTTGGAGCCCCGAATCCGGGTGCTCTAGTCCTCCTCGGACTCCTCAGCGAGGCGCTGAGCAGCCAGCTCGGGAGTGAGACCCTTGTACTCGGTCTCGCGGCCCTTAGCACTGACGACGCGGACAACCTCGCCAATAAGCAAGAGCACGATGAAGATGACGATCATCGGGACCTTATCGCCAATCTCATCGACAGAGAACGGAATCAGCGTTGCAACGATAGCCAGAATCAGCTCGATGCAGGGAATAGCCAGCATGACCTTCATCATGGCGCCCTTAAACGGGAACGTAAAGATACGCTCACGGTTGGGGTCGTTCTTACGAAGGTTGAGGAATGCCGGGAACATCGGGATGTAGGTCAGCAGCAGGAAGACAACGGAGGTACCGAAGAGCATCCAGAAGACACCGTTGGAGATGGCGTCGATGGGAACCAGCTGCAGGCACAGCACCAGGGAGGCAACGATGGCGTTGACCAGGTTGGCGCCGTTGGGCATGTCGTCATCCGAGATCATCGAGGCGAAGACCTTGGGCATGTTGCCATGCTCGGCAGCATAGCGAGCAACGGAGTTGACGCCGAAGGACCAGGCAGCCATGTTGGCGAACAGCGTGATCAGGAAGGCGATGCAGATGACCTTAAAGATCATGGAATCGCCCACAATAGTCTGGACAGCGTAAATCATGCCGTAGTCGGGATCGATGGAATCGGCCGACACAGCAGCGCCGATTCCAAAGCCAGCGAACAGATAGATCACGGCGATGGACAGGCCGCCGACGATGATAGCCTTGGGGATATCGCGAGCGGGATCGGCCATATCGTCGGTCATGGTGCAGATGACCTCGAAGCCCATGAAGTTAAAGATGATGATCGACAGGTAGCCAAGCGCGTTGGTGTTGGTGAGCTCGGGCAAGAAGGTGGCAGCGGACATATCGTTCGCAAAACCGTTCTCCATGGCGTACCAGATGCCCAAAGCGCCGACGATAACGGCAACGGCAACCTTGATGATGGCGCCGCCGTTCAGGACCCACTCGGAGTCGGCAGCCTTGGAGCGACCCATAAGATAGACAATCCACACAAAGGCAAGGTCGATACCAATCTTGGCAATCAGATTGAACTCGACGCCAAAGACCATGCCCAAAATGTCCGGGAACATAGTGGCCAGCGAGGCAATCCACAGCGGGTAGTTAACCCAGTAGTAGTACGAAATGCGGGCACCCCACTTGTCGCCCAGACCATCGCATACCCAGTCGTAAATGCCACCCTCGCCGTCATAGGTAGTGCCGAGCTCGGCAACGACCATGCCATAAGGGAGCAGGAAGGTCAGAATCAGGAAGATCCACCAGAAGAACTGCTGGTTGCCAATGGCAGCAGCAGGTGCGGCGGCCTCGCAAACGAAGACGACGCAGATGATGGTCGAGATGACCGTCAAGAAGGAAAGCTTTTTCTTTCCGTCGCTCATGATGAGCTCCTTCGCTCAGTCTTGGACAAATCGAGGTCCTTAAGATATTAAGGCAATTGCCGGGCCTCGGTGGGCGAGCGACAGGAGACGAGCATCCGACGCCCGCAGACGCGCTTCTACGATGAAGTTACGCGGTTTTACCAAACCGCGTAACGGCTCGACGCTGCAAACGCCCCTAAGCGGCAATCTGACGTTCAATCGTCGGTCGCGTACCCAAAGTACGCTTCCCTCCTCTTTCACGTCACCTTGCTCGCCTAGGGGCGCTTTCGCTGACTTATGCTCGACCTGCGATTGTTTTGCTTTAGGTCGCCTATTCGCTGTAGCGGGTGGCGATGGCGGCTCGCACCATGCCGGCACTCATGAGGTAGGTCACCAGGAAGTAGCCACCGTATGCTGCCAGGAAGATTGCACAGGTGAGGCCCACGGTGCCGCCGATGCTCATATTTCCGAATATGCTCACCATCTCGATGATCACCTTAAGCGCCACAAAGGAGTGCGCCAAGCCCACTGCCAACGGGAACAGGAAGAATACCGCTTGCTGCGCCATCACCGAATGGCGAATCTGGCGGTCGTCGCAGCCGATCTGTGCCAGCACACGATAGCTGCGGCTGCCGTCGGCCACGTTGGAGAGTTGCTGGATCGACAGAATCGCCGCGCATGCAACGACCAATACAAAGCCGATGTAGATGGCTAGGTAGCTAATAAGACCGTTCATTTGCGCTGCTTGCGTGTACATCTCGGAGCGTGTGATAAAGATTCCCCACGACCCCGGCTCCTTGCCGTCAACGAGCAGATTGTCGAGCAGAGTGTGTTTAATGCTCTCGTCTGCCTCGGTCGTATCCATCCCCTGTTTGTAGTTAACGAGCAGGCTACTGGAATACGGCTGCAGATTAAGCTGGGACAACAGCTCGTCGGCAACGACGACGGTACCCGGATTGCTGCCCATCGCCGAGTTGGCGATGGCCGCCGTATCTTCGTCCGACTTATCGGTTGCGGGCTTGAGCGTATGCCCGCCCAAGGTAAGGGCATGGCCGCCAGCCATATACTTGGTGTACAGGTCGACCAGCTCGCCGCCCATATCACATGTGAGCAGATACTGGTCGTGACCGATGTGCACCGGCTCCTCGCCCATCATCTGACGCAGTTTGTTGTACTGGCTCGCCGGCGTCACAAACAGACCCATCGTATCGGCATTGCTACCCCCGAAGGCCTTGGGAAGCTTTTCGCCCATGATTTTGCACATCTCACTTGGGGTCACCGAAGGATCCGAACCGCCAAACGGGTAACTCAGATACGAATCGATCTGCACATGCTCACCGGCAACATCGGCGATATTGACCTTCTTGCCGGTCTCGTCGTTGTTGCCCGCCGACTTGCCCTTGCCGTGCCATGCAGGGTACAAATCGACCGTTGTATCGGCCAGCACCATGCGATCGGCCTCAGACGGATTGACATACCCTTTGTACCCTTTGTAGTAGTCGAGCGTATCGGGCGTGTAATAGACATACGTCTGAGACACATCAACAGGGTTATAGCGCTCCAGGTTTTCGTTCATCACGTTGGCAATTGACATACCGCACGTCACCGAGGTGATGGCCAAAAACAGGAGCATCGCGATGACGCCCATCGAAAAGCACACCGTGTTGACCTTGGCCGCAAGCTGGCGCACGGTAAACATGTTGAGGCCGCGCCAATACACGCCGCGCAGGCTCTGCAGCAGCTTGATGAGCATGCCCGAGAGTCCCCAGAACAGGGCAAAGGTGCCCACGGTAACCATAGCGGTCGTAATACCAAACTG
>RPYR01000234.1 GCA_008671285.1 Collinsella aerofaciens
CCCATAAGATCGTTGTCGGCAAACTTAAATCCGGGACGCTCGTCACGATCATCGCCGCCGATCTCAATACCCTCGGCGCACAGGCCCTCGACGATTTGGTCGCAAACGGTAGCGCACTCCTCCTTCTTGGGATCGAGCGGAATCACCGCGACCTCGTACGGGGCAACGGAGACCGGCCAGACGATACCGTGCTCGTCGTTGTGCTGCTCCACGACGGCAGCGAGCGAGCGGGACACACCAACGCCGTAGCAGCCCATGATGAGCGGCTTCTCCTTGCCGTCCTCGTCCATAAAGGTGGCACCCATGGCCTCGGAATACTTGGTGCCCAGCTGGAAGACCTGAGAGACCTCGATGCCGCGGGCAGCGGAAAGCGGCTTGCCGCAGTGCGGGCAGGGGTCGCCGGCGACAACGGTGACCAGATCGGCCCACTCATCGACGGTAAAATCGCGCTCGGGGCAGGCACCGGTAAAGTGATAATCGACCTCGTTGGCACCGCAGGCCCACTGCTTAGACTCGCGCAGGCTCTCGTCGCAGACCAGACGAATGCCCTCGGGCAGGTTAACCGGTCCGATAAAGCCCTTGTGCAGACCGTAGGTCTGGAGCTCCTCATCGGTCATCATGCGATAACCCTTGCCAAAGACATGCTCGGCCTTGCAGTCATTGAGCTCATGATCGCCCGGAACAATGGCCACGACTGGCTTGCCCTCGGCATCGATGAGAGCCAAGGACTTGCGCGTGCCGTTCTCGGGGAAGCCGAAGAACTTTGCAACGGCCTCGATGGTGCCCATGCCCGGAGTCTCGACCTTGGTGAGTGTACCGTCGCCAGGACCCTCGGTCACAACGACCTTGGTGCTTGCGGCCTCATCGTCGGCAGCGAAGCCGCAATCGTCGCAGTAGACCAGCGAAGCCTCGCCAGCGTCGGCCAAAGCCATGTACTCAACGGAGGTATCGCCACCGATCTCACCAGAGTCGGCAACAACAGGCAGGGCCTTGATGTAGCAGCGCTCGCAGATGTTAGCGTAGGCCTGCTTCATCTTGTCGTACTCCTCCTGCAGGCTCTCCTGCGTGGCGGAGAAGCTGTAGGCGTCCTTCATGATGAACTCGCGACCGCGCATCAGGCCAAAGCGGGGACGGAACTCGTCGCGGAACTTGTCCTGAATGTGGTACAGGTTGACGGGCAGCTGCTTGTAGGAACGCAGCTCATTGCGAACCAAGGCGGTCACGGTCTCCTCGTGCGTGGGGCCCAGCACGAACTCGCGGCCGTGGCGGTCATCAAAGCGCACAAGCTCCTTGCCATAGGCGTCGATGCGGCCGGACTCGCGCCACAACTCGGCGTCGACCATGATAGGCATCATAAGTTCCTGGGCTCCGGCAGCGTCCATCTCGTCGCGCACGATGTTCTCGATCTTGCGGATCGAGCGCCAAGCAAGCGGCAGATAGGAATACAGGCCGGCGGCCTCCTTGCGAATCATGCCGGCACGGAGCAGCAGGCGGTGACTGGCGAGCTCAGCGTCCGCCGGATCCTCTTTAAGCGTCGGCGCATAGAGCTTAGACATATACATTGCTCGGGTCATTTATTTCTCCTCGATAAGCTTGTCGACCTCTGCCATAAGCGCGTCGACAATTTGGTCCTCAGCTACTTTACCAATGATCTGGCCATGCGAAAAGAGCAAAGCCTGACCACGTCCGCAAGCAACGCCCAGGTCGGCATCAGAAGCCTCACCGGGGCCATTAACGGCACATCCCATCACGGCGATCGAAAGCGGCGCGGAGTAGTTCTTAAGCCGCTCAGTGACCTCCTCGGCGATGGGAATGAGGTTAACCTGGCAGCGGGCGCACGTGGGGCACGAGACAATCTCGGGGCCACGGCGACGCAGGCCCAGCGACTGCAGAATACCCCAGGCAACCGGCGGTTCCTCAACCGGATCAGCCGTGAGCGACACACGCATGGTGTCGCCAATGCCTTCGGAAAGCAAGATACCCAAGCCTGCAGAGCTCTTGATGGTGCCCTGGAGCTTGGTCCCCGCCTCCGTCACGCCCAGGTGAAGCGGAACGTGGGGAATCTCACGCGACAGGGCTCGATAGGTATCGAGCGTCGTTTGCACGCTATGGGCCTTGGCCGAAAGCACAATGTTCGTAAAGCCGCGGTCCTCAAAGTGCTTGACGAAGCGCTCGCTCGACATCACGAGCTTCTCGGGCTGCGTGAGGTCGTCGCGCTCGGCGATATCCTGCTCAAGCGAGCCCGCGTTCACGCCAATGCGAATCGCGCACCCAGCGGCGCCCGCAGCATCGATCACGGCATCGACCTTGGCCCAATCGCCGATATTGCCGGGATTGATGCGCAGCTTGGCGGCACCGGCCTCAACGGCACCAATGGCGAGCTTATGGTTAAAGTGAATATCGGCGACGATCGGAACCGGGGACTCAGCACAGATGGTGCGGAAACCCTCAAGCGCGGCCTCGGTGGGCACGCTCACACGCACGATATCGCAGCCAGCCTGCGCCAACGCGCACACTTGCGCAAGCGTTGCCTGGGCGTCAGCGGTATCGGTGCAGGTCATGGATTGGACCACCACCGGCGCGCCGCCACCGCTCTGCACACCGCCCACATGCACGGGGCGCGTCAACTCGCGAGGCAAAGGATGGGATAAAGACAATCCAAACACTCCCCTACAGGATAAATCGAAGGACGTCGGAACGAAGCATATAGACAAACAGCAGCGCAAAGAGCGCGATGCCCACATAGCTCACAATCGTCTGGACCTTGAGCGGAAGCTCGCG
Organism: Collinsella aerofaciens; assembly: GCA_008671285.1. The sequence continues at coordinate 2,782 of RPYR01000234.1, forward strand.
GCCAGCAATCTTTTGAATGATCTCGATGACCAGCTTGCCGCCATCGAGTGGTGGGATGGGCAGCAGGTTCATAAAGCCAAGCGAGAACGAAATGAGGGCGGCAAACGAAAGGAACGTGGCAGGGCCGGCAGCAGCAGCCTGTGAGGACATAACGCTAATGCCCACGATCGAAGAAGACTGATCGAGAATCTCCATCGTATGCTGCGGCTGGAGCAGGCGCATCACGCCCTCCGCTGTCTGCACGACACAGGAGAACGAAAGGCGAGCCGACGTGATGGGGTCTAAACGGACCACCTGCGTAGAGGCATACACACCTAGGCGCTCGTCCTCTTTGAGCGCAACCGAGGTCGAATGCTGCTTGCCGTCGCGCTCATACTCAATGGCGATATCGTCCTTACCGGCGGCCTTGCCGATGGCATCGTAAACGTCCATCCAGGTAGAGCACGATACTCCGTCAACCGAAAGGATCGCGTCGCCGCCCTCGATACCCGCCTTGGCGGCAATAGACCCCTCGTCAACCTGACCGATCACGTTGGTATCCATCGGCACGGTGACACCCGCAATAGAGTAGATGCTCATAAGCAGCAAAAAGCCCGTCAGGATATTGACGAGAATGCCCGCGAGCAGCATAAAGGCGCGCTTGAGAAAACCCTGGCCCAGATAGGTATGCGAACGCTCTTGCGCAAGGAACTCGGCTTCGCCGCACGGCAGCTCCCACACATCGCCCTCGGTAGTCGCATGCTCTCGATCGAAACGGCGGCCGTCAAAGGTGGTGTAACCCGCCGCGTCTCGCGGCAGCGTCTGATACTTGGTGGGATAGTAGCTCGGCGAGGGCTTCTCCCCTTCCTCATACCAAGGCGCGATAGAGCCCCAACCCAAGAGCAAGGCGCATGCCTCGAGCACAACCTCCTCGGATAGCTCGAGCTCGACAGCAAGGTCGGCCACGGTCACGCGACCATGACGATAGATAGCCGCGAGCACGCGATCGGCACACGAGACGTCGGTCGGATCCATACCGCAGATGGCAGCGTAGCCACCCAGCAGCAGCGGGGTCACGCCAAACTTGGTTCCAATGCGACGCGACGTGTAATGGATGTCAAAGCGGCAAGGCAGGCCCAAAAAGAACTCGGTCACGCGGACGCCGCAGGCACGCGCCGCCAAAAAGTGGCCGCCCTCGTGCAAAAACACAAGGACGGAAAGCATCAGCAGGCCCCAAAAGACCGATGAGAGAACGCTCAGAACAGTATCCATAAAACGAAAAAGCAATCCTTATGGGTTAGGAACGGGTTGCGGCGAGCACCTGCGCAGCCTTTTCACGCGCCCATGCATCGATGTCGCGAAGCTGCTCAAACGAATCGACCGCCTGCATATCGTGGGAATCCATGCAGGATTCCACAATGCGATCGATATCGGTAAAGCTGCAGCCATCGTTCAGGAAGGCATCGACGGCGACCTCGTTGGCGGCATTGAGCACGCACGGCATGGTGCCACCCGTCTTGCCGGCACGTTCGGCCAGTGCCAGACAGCGGAAGGTATCCATGTCGGCAGCATCAAACGTGAGCTGACCCAGCTCGCGGAAATCGATACGAGGCGCCGGGGTATCCCAACGCTCGGGATACGAGAACGCGAACTGGATGGGAATACGCATGTCGGAAGCACCGAGATGCGCCATCACGGAGCCGTCGGCGAACTCGACCATAGAGTGAATCTTGGACTGACGCTGCACGACCACGTTAATGAAATCGAGGTCGCAGTTAAACAGATGCATGGCCTCAATGCGCTCCAGGCCCTTGTTCATGAGGGTGGCGGAGTCGATGGTGATCTTGGCACCCATGGCCCACGTGGGATGTGCGAGGGCATCGGCACGCGTCACGCGGTCGAGCTCGTCGCGGGTGCGGCCAAAGAACGGACCGCCCGAGCAGGTGAGCCAAATACAATGAGCCTCGCGTGGGTTCTCCCCCAGATAGCACTGGTAGATGGCGGAGTGCTCAGAGTCGACTGGAATAAGCTGGCCCGGTTGCGCCAACGGCATAAGCAAGTCGCCGCCGACGACGAGGGACTCCTTGTTGGCAAGGGCAAGACGCTTATTCGAGGTCAAGGCCGCATGGCTCGCCTCGAGACCGGCGGCGCCCACAATAGCGACGAGCACGCAGTCGACATCGTCGCGACGCGCGAGCTCGCAAACCGCCTGCGCGCCAACGCCGAGCTTCGTTCCCTCGGGCAACTCCTGCAGCACGGCGTCATCGCCATGAGCGACATCGGCCACGGCAACCGCCGGAACCGAGAACTCGCGGGCAGCGGCAACGAGCTCGGAGGTACTGGAGTTAACGGACAGCGCCGTCACCTGCAGGCGATCGGCATGCTGGCGGCACACATCGAGCGCCTGGGTGCCGATAGAGCCCGTACAACCCAGGATGGCAACACGGAGACGTCCATCGGGGCCATACGTCGTCTGGAAGGACATTACAGCACGCCTCCGATCATCAAAAGCAGCTGCGCGGTAATGCAGCCAAAGATAAGCGAATCGCTACGATCGAGCATGCCGCCGTGGCCCGGGATAAGGTTACCGGAATCCTTGACGCCCACACCGCGCTTGATGCGCGACTCGATGAGGTCTCCGATAACGCCCAGGACGGACACGACCACGCCGCACAGCAGCGCATAGGGCAGGCTGAGCTTGTAGAAGTGCGTCGCCCACAGGATGAGCCAAATCAAAACCGAGCCCAGGATGCCGCCGACAAACCCCTCCCAGCTCTTTTTGGGAGAGATCTTGGGAACCATCTTGTGCTTGCCGATACGGCTACCCACGATGTAGGCAAACGAATCGGAGACCCAAAGGGACGCGCAAACGCCCACCGAAAGCAGGGCGCCGGCAAAACCGGGCACGGCATCGCGCAGCAGCACGATAGCCGACAGCATAAAGCCAGTGTAGATGGGACCCATGAGCGTCACGGCCACATCAGAGATGCGGGTACGCGGCGACCAAACATACCAAATGCCCACAGCGAGCATCAGGGCAAAAAGCAGGGCATTCAGCAACATCGAATCGCCCAACGCCGACAGCGGAAAGAGTACGGCGGCAGCGATACCCATGCGCTCGTTAGCCATCTTGCCATCGAGCCTCGTCATACGGAAAAACTCATAGCAGCACAGGCCGCTCATGACGGAAACAAAGATGGCCGTGGGCACAATACCCAAAACCAGGCACAGGATAAAGACAACGGCATAGACGATACCGGCGGCGGCACGGGTGATAAAGCCGGCAAGCCACGAACCGGTGCCATTCTTCGCTGCGGGCGCTCCCGCAGCGACAGCCTTGCGCTCAGATGTCTTGGGAGCAATTGCCTTGGGACGATCGGACACGATTAAGCCTCCTCGGTCTTGCTCAGACCACCAAACCTACGGTCACGGCCCTGATAGGCCAAAATGGCGTCGACAAGGCCCCAACGATCAAAGTCGGGCCAATAGGTATCGGTGACGTAGAACTCGGAATAAGCCACCTGCCACAGCAGATAGTTCGAAAGGCGCAGCTCACCAGAGGTGCGAATCACAAGCTCAGGATCGGGAAGACCGGCGGTATAAAGGTGAGAAGCCACCATGTCGTCATCAATTGCGGCAGGATCAATCTTACCGGCGGCAACGTCGAGCGCGATCTGACGGACAGCGCGGGTAATCTCGGCACGCGCGCCGTAGTTGACGGCAAGCGCCAGCGTCATACCGGTGTGATCGGCGCACTCGGCAAGACCGCGTTCAAAAACGTCGCGGGTCTTCTTGGGCAGCGCGGAAATATCACCCAAAAAGACAACGCGCACGTTTTCGCGCTTCAGAAGCGGCAACTCGTCGATGAACGTCTTGGCAAACAGGTGCATCAAGACGTTGACCTCATGCTGCGGGCGGTTCCAGTTTTCGGTAGAAAACGCATAGGCCGAAAGCACGTCGACGCCCAGGCGCACGCAGGCGGTAATGATCTCGCGCAGTGAGACGATACCCGCCTTGTGGCCCTCGGTGCGTGCAAGACCGCGCGACGTGGCCCAACGACCGTTGCCGTCCATGATGCACGAGATATGGTGCGGAATGTTATTGAGGTCAAGGTCGGAAAAACCGACGCCCGCAGGGGCGTCGGCAAAGTACTCGACCAGTTTATGCTCGTCGTATTGCACCTTAGATCTCCATGACCTCGGCTTCTTTTTCCTTCAGAAGCTCCTCGACCTTGGCGACATACTCATCGGTGTGCTTCTGGACCTTGGCCTGCTCGCGACGGACATCGTCCTCGGTGAGCTCCTCATCGCGCTCGAGCTTGTTGTTGAAGTCGCGACGGATGTTACGGATAGACACCTTGGCCTGCTCGGCGTACTCGCGGCACTCCTTGACGAGCTCGCGACGGCGCTCCTCGGTGGGAGCCGGGAACGGCAGACGAACGACGGTGCCATCGGAGTTGGGGGTAATACCCAGATCGGAAGCGCCGATGGCCTTGACGATAGCGTTGATGAGCGCCTTGTCCCACGGCTCGATGAGCAGCATGTGGGCCTCGGGGGTCTTGACGGCGGCAACCTGCGTGACCGGCGTGGGAACACCGTAATAATCGACGGTGATGTCGGACAGAATGTTGGCATTGGCGCGGCCGGTACGGACCTTGGAGAAGTTATGCTTGAGGGACTCGAGCGACTTGTCCATATGGGCGGTGATGTTCTCTGCCATGCTTAATCCTCCTGATAGACGAGCGTGCCGACGGGCTCACCCGAAAGCGCGCGCTTGACGGTGTCCTCGCCATCGATGTTGAGGACCAAAATCGGCATACGGTTGTCCTGGCACAGTGCCGTAGCCGTGGAATCCATAACCTGCAGACCGCGGACGAGAACCTCGTGATAGGTAATCTTGTCAAAACGGACGGCGTCGGCGCACTTGACGGGATCCTTATCGTAGATGCCGTCAACCTTGGTGGCTTTAATCAGAATCTCGGCGCCGATCTCGCACGCACGAAGAGCCGCGGCGGTGTCGGTCGTAAAGTACGGATTGCCCGAACCGGCGGCAAAAATAACGACGTTGCCCTTGGAAAGGTGGTTGATGGCGCGACGGCGAATATAGGGCTCGCAGATCTCGTTCATCTGGATAGCGCTCATCACGCGGCAGGGA
>RPYR01000028.1 GCA_008671285.1 Collinsella aerofaciens
TGGCGAGGGCTGCTATCACACCATCGCCGACAAGGATGCGGCGGAGTGTGAGCGCGCCTGCATCGATCGTCACAAGGACGAGTCCCTGCCCGAACAGTGGACGAGCCAGATTTTCGCCCGCATCCTGGCACATCACCCTGTGATCATGGTCACCGACCTGTGCGATTACCAGATGATCAAGGATATGCACATGACGCCGGTCAACACCCTCGAGGAGGCGCTCAAGCTCGCCTTTGAGATGAAGGGTGCCGATGCCAAGGTTGCCGTCATTCCCGATGGCCTTGGCGTTGTCGTCGCGCAGCACTAGTGCGCGGCCCAAACGAATCGTTTATAACCGACAAGAAAGATAAGGTTTTATGCTTACCAAACTCCTCTGCGAATTCGGCGCAACGGCCCTCATGATCATCTTTGGCGTGGGCGTACACTGCGATACCGTGCTCAAGGGCACCAAGTATCAGGGCTCCGGCCACATGTTTGCCATCACCACCTGGTCTTTTGGCATCTCAGTCTGCCTGTTTGTCTTTGGCGGCGCCGTGTGCATGAACCCCGCCATGGTGCTTGCCCAGTGCATCGTCGGCCTGGTGCCGTGGAGCAGCTGCATCCCCTTCATGGTTGCCGATATGCTCGGCGGCTTTGCGGGTGCCGTGATCGCGTGGTTGATGTATGCCGATGAGTTCAAGGCTTCCGATGGTGTCATCGATCCCATTGCTCAGCGCAACATCTTCTCGACCAACCCCACCACCGAGGGCACCAACTATGCCCGCAACTTCTTCTGCGAGGCTATCTGCACCTTCGTGTTCATCAGCGCCATCCTTGCTGCCGCTAGCCGCGCCGGCGAGAACGTTTTGATGCTCGCTATCTGCGTCGGTCTGATCGTTTGGGCTGTTGGCATGGGCATGGGCGGCATCACCGGCTTCGCCATGAACCAGGCCCGTGACCTTGGTCCTCGCATGGCCTATCAGGTGCTGCCGATCAAGAACAAGGCCGACAACAACTGGAAGTACGGCCTGCTCGTTCCTGGCATCGCTCCGTTTGTCGGTGCCGCTCTGGCCGCGCTGTTTGTGCATGGTTTCTTGGGCATGTTCTAGGCCAAGACAATTGATATAACGCCCGGGTCCGGCATAGGTTAACTTTCCGCCGCGTCCTCGGACATGCAAGAAGCTCCCGCTGCGCACTTCGTGCGGCGGGAGCTTCTTGCGTCCTGCGGAATGCGGCGGAAAGTTAACCTATGCCGGACCCTGCGGGAATCCAGTTGCCTTCGAACAAGCAGCCCAACATATATATCTGAATATAGATGGGAGGGGCTTGTTGCTGTTGGGGGCGTTGAAGTGTGAATGACACTTTGGGATGCGTGGCGGCCTGGGTTGGGTCGATGATTTGGGATGAGCTTCTTACTTAGGTGAAGAGGGGCTTTATGGCTGAGAGGTAGTCTTTGGCTACGTCGGCTTTGTTTGCTTGGAAGTTGTGCCAGGCCCACCATTGGACGGTGGCTACGAAGCTTGAGGCTATGTGGTGTAGTAAGAAGCTGCGGTCCATGGTGGCGGCGGGGCCGTTTGGGTCGCTAGGGACGGTTTCGGCTGCTCGTGACATGATGGTCTTGCGTAGGCAGTCGGCGAAGACGCGTGAGCCGGCGCCGGCTACGAGGGCTCGAACGCCCTGGCGGCGCTCCCAGAGGTTGTTGAGGATATGCTCGACCTGCACGAGTGGGTCGTCGAGCGGTGTGCCATCGTCGTCGAGGGCGTGGGTGCAGATGTCGCTCACGAGCTCGGACAGTAGGTCGTCTTTGCTCTTAAAGAGGCCGTAGAATGTCGCGCGGCCTACGTGAGCACGAGCGATGATGTCGCCGACGGTAATCTTGCCGTAATCCTCTTCGCGTAGCAGCTCGGAGAACGCCGCAACGATGGCAGCGCGACTTTTTTCTTTGCGGGCATCCATGGCTATGCATCCACGTCAACGAGCAGGCAACGGAGCGTGCCGGAGCAGCCCTCGTAGGGGCGCTTACCGGCGCCGTAGCCGACGGCTTCGATACGATAGCGTGAGGGCAGTTGGTCGGACGTGCGCAGCGCGGTGACGATGGCGGCACCCGTGGGCGTCACGAGCTCGCCGGCGACCGGTGCAGGCGTGAGGGCGATATTTCCCGCCTGGCACAGGTTGACGACGGCGGGGACGGGAATGGGCATAAGGCCGTGGGCACAGTGGATGGTGCCGTGGCCCTCGGAGAGCGACTCGACCACGATGTCCTCAATACCCAGGTCATCGAGGCAGATGGCGACAGAGCAGACGTCGACGATGGAATCGACGGCGCCTACCTCGTGGAACATAACGGTTTCGGGCGTTTTGCCGTGAGCTTTGGCCTCGGCGGCGGCGAGCGCGGTAAAGATGGCGAGCGCGCGACGCTTGGCGCCATCGCTTAGCTGCGAGCCGTCGATGATGGCGGTGACGTCCGCCAAAGAACGATGGTGATGGTGGTGGGCGTGATGATGATCCTCGTGGCCATGGCCGTGGGTCTCATGGTCATGCTCGTGGCAGTGCTCTTGTTCGTGCTCGCCATGGTCATGATGGTGGTGCTCATGCTCGTGCGTGTGCTCGACGGCTGCTTCGTTGCCGTAGAGCCAGGCCATATCGTGATCGTGGTTCTCGAGCTCCTCTGCAAGCTGGACGTCGAAATCGCAGGCGTCGATGCCATGCTTGTTTACGCGCGTGACGGCGATCGTAAAGCCGTCGACCGGCAGTGTGGCGAGCTGTTTGCGCAGGTGCTCCTCGCTGGCGCCCAGGTCGAGCAGGGCCGCGACGGTCATATCGCCGCTGATGCCCGAGGTGCCGTCGATGATAAGCGTGTGCTGATGGTTGGACATGGAATGCTCCTTAACGGGCGCGGGGCGCGCCGGCGCTCAGATGATTGATAAGACTTGCCTGGTAGGCGGCGCCGAAGCCGTTGTCGATATTGACGACCGATACGCCGCTGGCACAGGAGTTGAGCATGGCGAGCAGTGCGGCTACGCCACCAAAACTCGCGCCATAGCCCACGCTGGTGGGAACGGCGATGACCGGACAGCTCACCAGACCGCCGACAACGCTCGCCAGTGCGCCCTCCATGCCGGCGATGGCGATGACTACCTGCGCCTGAGCAAGTTCCTCGGCATGCGCAAGCAGACGGTGCAGGCCGGCGACACCCACGTCGTAGAGGCGGTCGACCTCGTTGCCATAGAACTCGGCCGTCAACGCGGCTTCTTCGGCGACGGGCAGGTCGCTCGTGCCGGCGCAGGCGACGACGATGCGTCCGTTGCCGGTAGGGGAGGGATTGCCGCCCACGAGGGCGAGCTGTGCGTCCGGGACATATCCCAGGTCGATGCTGTCGTCGAGGAGCTCCGAGGTACGGGCTGCTTTTTCGGCATCCAGGCGCGTGACCAGGATGCGCTCCTGGCCGGCATCGCGCAGTGCCTCGATAATGGCGGCAATCTGCTCGGCGGTTTTACCGGCGCCGTAGACAACCTCGCCGGCTCCCTGGCGTACCCCGCGTGAAAGATCGAGCTGCGCAAAGCCCAAATCGGCGGTCGGAGCCGTCTGGATGTGTGTAAGGGCATCGGCAGGGGTGACTGATCCGCCGGCAACATCGCTCAGAAGCTGCTCAAGATCTCGCTTATCCATATATGTTCCCTTCGACGGCGCAAAGTCTAGCACTCAAAGGGTATGTTTCCGAACACTAAGACAAAATTGTTCGGAAACTATAGGACAGACTGATTCAATTGTTAGACGGATCGGCTAGTCGCGCAGGATGATGTCCATGGCGAGCATCAAGTTGCGCTCGTCGATGGCAAACGGGGCGGCCTCGCGCGTCTTGGGCTTGGCGCAAAACGCGATGCCCGTGCCCGCGGCCTGGAGCATGGGGATGTCGTTTGCCCCGTCGCCAATAGCGACCGTGTGGGCCATGTCGACGTCGCACTCAACTGCCCAGTCCAGCAGCTGGATGAGCTTGGACTCCTTGGTCACAATGTCGGCAGCCAACTTACCGGTAAGCTTGCCATCCACGACCTCTAGGCGGTTGGCCAGGCAAAAATCGATGCCCGCGGCAGCCACGATCTTGTCAGCGACCTCGTGGAAGCCGCCGCTCACCACGCCGACCTTCCAGCCCTTGCTGTGCGCCGAGCGCACAAGCTCCAGCGCGCCGGGGGTAAATGTCACACGCTCAAAGGTGCGCTCGAACACGCTCTCGTCCAGGCCGGCGAGCAGCCCCACGCGCTCCTCGAGCGCTTGCTTAAAGTCCAGCTCGCCGCGCATAGCGCGCTCGGTGATCTGCGCAACTTGCCCGCCCCCGCCTGCCTCCTCGCCCCACAGGTCGCGGACCTCCTGGTTGATGAGGGTGGAGTCGATATCCATAACGATGAGGCGTGCAGTCATGGCGGGCCTTTCCGAGTGCAGTTGTATTGGGGCACATTGTCGCACGTGACGAGCGCGGGCGGGTGCCGCGGTGCATCAATTGTTTCGTCTCCGTCAAGTCTTTGGGCAAGAGTTACTTTTCCGCGGCACATCGGCACAGGTGCGATAAGATAGAACGCCATGTCTGGCTGCGCGGTTTACGCAGGCTGGGCAAATCTGTACGACGCCGCCCGGAACGACACGGGGCGGCACAGATCCATAAAGGAGGATCACTGGTATGAGCCAGACCCGTCCCA
>RPYR01000030.1 GCA_008671285.1 Collinsella aerofaciens
CCCATGGCGGCCGCCGTGGTGGGAAACGTGATGACAAGCGCCGGGCGCTTCTCCCTCATGGCAACTCCAACCAATACGCTACGGGCGCACGACGCGCACGGCCTGCTCCATCTTCTCCACGATCACGTACATGTTGGTGACTTCGCCCACCGCAAGCTGGTCTTTAATGCCATAGTGGTCGAGGCAGGTGCCGCAGGTGAGAATCTCGACACCCTGCTCGGCCAGGCCCTTCAGGTCGTCGAGCACCGGCGAGCCCTCGACGGTGAGCTTGGCGCCGCCGTTGTAGAACAGCATGGTCGCGGGCAGTTCCTCCTGCTGCGTCACGGCAAAGATAAACGCCTTCATGAGCTTGTGGCCCAGCTCGTCGTCGCCACGGCCCATGCAATCGGTATAGACGGAAATGACAAGTTTGCCCTTGCCGGCGCTGGCGTCGCAGAAAGCAGCGCCGTCCTGCTCGGGGTCCGCAACGGCCACGGCACCGGCGGTCGCGACGGTCACGTGCCACTCAGCGTCAGAAACCTTCTCGACTGAGGCCGTGCAGCCCTTCTCCTGCGCCATCTTGGAGATGTTCTTGACGGCGGTCTCGTTGTCGACCGAGGTCACGACTGTGCCCTCGCCATCGAGCTGCTTCAGGGCTTTGAGCGTCTTGACGACGGGCAGCGGGCAGGCATCGCCCATGGCATTGACTTCAATTTTGGTAGACATAGTTTTTCCTTTCAAAAGGGACCGCCCAGAACAGTAGGCGGTCGCATAAACGGTTTTCCTTAATGCACAACGCGAACGGCAGGACCGCCTGGTACCGGCTCGTACACGCGCCCGACGACGGCGGCGATACGTCCTTCGGCATGTAGACGGCTCGCAAGCTCATCCACATCGGCAGCAGGTGCCGCGATAAGCAGGCCACCAGACGTCTGCGGGTCGTACAGCGCGTCGAGCATGCCCGGCTCAAGGTCCTCGTCGGCCGTCACGCGCGGGCCAAAGAAGTCCTGGTTGCGGTAGGAGCCCGCGGGGATAATGCCCAAACGCGCCATGTCGAGCACCTGGTCAAAGAGTGGCACCGCCCCCGACGCAAGCTCAACTTGCACGCCCGAGCCCTCGGCCATCTCGCACGCGTGCCCGATCAGACCAAAGCCCGTAATGTCGGTGCAGCCGTGAAGCTCAAGTCCCTCGGCCAGACGAATCGGAGCCTCGTTGAGGGTGCGCATCGAGTCAAACATGGCTGCGGCCTCGTCCTGCTCGATGAGCTCGCCCTTAATGGCCGTGGTGATGATGCCCGAGCCAACCGCCTTGGTCAGCAGTAACGCATCGCCCACGCGCGCGCCGCTGTTGGCGAGCATGCTGTCGAGCGCGACAAACCCGCTCACGGACAGGCCGTACTTGGGCTCGTCGTCGTTGATGGTGTGACCGCCCGCGATGGAGCAACCCGCCTCGACGCACTTGTCGGCGCCGCCCGCCAGAATCTGACCGGCAACCTCAACGCCCAGACAGCTCGGGATGCACAGCAAGTTCATGGCATGGCTCGGCCGCCCGCCCATGGCGTAGATGTCCGACAGTGAGTTTGCCGCGGCGATCTGGCCAAATAGAAACGGGTCGTCGACCATCGGTGGGAAGAAGTCGATGGACTGCACGAGCCCAAGGTTCTCCCCTACGCGGAAGACGCTCGCATCGTCGGAGGTATCGAACCCCACGAGCAAGTTGTCGTTATGCACATTGGGTAAATCGCCCAGGACCTGGGCGAGGGCTCCGGGAGCCAACTTAGCGGCTCAACCGCTCGCGGCCGTCATGGATGTGAGCTTAATGGTGTCCTTAGCCATACGAACCCCCTTCCAACAAATCAACGACTTTAAGTATACGCCCCAGGCACGCTTCCCAAGAGACCGCCGACGGCTCGAACGTCGAAGGCGGCGCCGCAAGCGCCTGCGCGATAGCATCTGCCAGTGCGCGCTCAAACAACGGAAGGTCGGCCGCCTCGGGCGTGTCGACATCCGTCATACGCGGCGGCGCCACCCACGTCACGGGAGCGCCGGGAAGCATAGCCTCCATCCAGGGACGAACGCCGGGCAAATCGGTCGCCACAACTTTGCAGCCGCACGCGAGGGCCTCGATCGTCACGAGCGGCAGACCCTCGTAAAACGAAGGCAGCACAAAGACGTCGGAACTGCGGTAGGCGCGCACGAGCCCATCGCTATCCAGGCGCCCCGCCAGCGTCACCGGCACATCCGAGGCCGCGGCCAAGCGCTCGACACGCGCGTACTCGGCATCGTCCCCGCGACCGCCCACAAGCACCAAGCCAGATGGGCGGACGTCATCGTCAATCGGCAATGACACGGCTCGAACCAGCGACTCGACGCCCTTTTTAAAGCAAATCTTGCCCACGTACACAAGCGATCCCGGCCGCCTCGCCACGCTTGCGTCGCGGCAGAAGACGCGATGGTCGTAGCCCGTCCCAATCACGTGGATGCGATCGGCATCGACGCCGCACACCAGGCCAATCTGCTCAGCCTGCTCAGCATGGAGCGCAAAGACGGCATCGAGCCGACGAACCGCACTTACGATGCGATCGCGCTCGAGCGCATGCGAACGAAGCTGGCGCAGATCGGTCGAATGGCACACGGCAACAACCGGCACGCCCCGGACGCACTCGCGCGCCAATGCGGTCACCAGATACAGGTGATGGCAGAGCACCAGATCGGGCCGAAACTCAGCCACCGCCCGATCGATTGCAGCAGCAAATGCCCGCTCAAATGCCTTGAGCATCGAAGGCGTCAGGTCACGATAGCGTGTAGAGGGATAGGGCATGACATCGGACATACCGCAGATGGGAAACGGCAGCTCGGGCGACTCGAACGGTACGGCAAACACGGCAGCACGCCGGTCCAGCTCGCCTTGGGTATCACCCGGTGCCGCGCCGCAAAGCACGGCGGCGCGATGCCCCGTCTCGATCTGTTCGCGCACGAGCGCGGCAAGGTAGGTGCCGCTGCCGGTGCTATCTGGTTTTTGTGCCGAGATATTGAGGATGCGCATGTCGCGGTACACCCCTAGGCCAAGGCGGCGGCGCGGACAGCCGCGCCGATGGCACCGGCAAAGCGGGCCTGGGGCGAGGTGGTCACCGGCGACCCCAGCAGCTCGCCCAACCGCTCCACCACGAAGGCGTTCTCGCACAGGCCACCGGTCAGGTAGTACGGGGCGCCCGCGGCCTGCCCGGCCATGGTCGCCACGCGCGAGACCACGCTGTCGATCACGCCACGTGCAATGTTCTCGCGCGGCTCACCGCGACCGATCAGGCTGATGACCTCGCTTTCGGCAAACACCGTGCACATGCTGCTGATCTTGGTGGGCTCACCGGAACGCGCAAGGTCGGCCATCTGCTGTTGGGAAATACCCAGACGGTCGGCCATGATCTCCAAAAAGCGCCCCGTACCGGCAGCGCACTTGTCGTTCATGGCGAACTTGGCCACGCGGCCACTTTTAAGCTGAATGACCTTGGTGTCCTGGCCGCCCACGTCAATCACCGTGCCGTGATCGCCAAACAGGCGCACGGCACCGGTGCCGTGGCAGGTGATCTCGGTCACGACCTTGTGCGCATAGGGCACGGCGACACGGCCGTAGCCGGTCGCGATCACGCGCACGTCGTCGGCAGCCACGTCATAGTCGGCTGAAGCGAGCTCGCCGCGCAAGCGCTCGGCCGCATCGACCGACGAATACCCCGTCGGCATGACGCAGGTCCACGCAATGGCGCCGTCCGTCTCCACCACTGCAGCCTTCGCGGCCGTCGAGCCTATGTCGATACCAATGCCAACCACGGCATCCTCCTTCTATGCGGCAAAGCAACTATCCCTTTGCCGCGTTCGCCCTACAGGGTCTCGATAAAGGCGGCGATGCGCGTCTCGATCTGGCCCATGTCGCCATTGCTGTAGTCGGTCTCGATCTTCATGTACGGAATACCCGCACCCTCGACGGCCTCCTGCATGCGCGCACTCTCCACATTAAAGGTGTGGCAGGCCTGGAGCACGTTTTCGACCACGCCATCGACGTGATACTTCTCGCACATGGCCAGTGTATTTTCCATGCGACCGTCGTTGGGCGTCATGACCGAGCAGTTGATGTCCAGGTATCGGTCGGCGATGGCGCGCAGGATATCGGGAGCCTCCGGGTCGATCATCATGGCCGCCGTACGCTCGCCCGAGCAGTCGTCCATGCACACAACCACGCCGCCGTTGGACTCGATGGTGCGGCCAATCTTGTTGATCACACCGCCCACCGGGCAGCCGGTGATCAGAATGCGCTTAGCATCTGCCGCGACCGGGCGCTCTCCAGCCTCGTAGGTCTCACGCAGCTTGACAACCTTTTGCTCCAGCTGCTGCGTATAGGCCTCGATATCAAAGCTGAACGTACCGGCAAACATGGTGCTCATCAGGTCGACGCCGCTCATGGCCGCAGGCTGGTTGGCCTGGAGGGCAAACATCTCGAGTTGCGCCGCACGCAGACGGTTGCGGCGTCGGACGGCAGCGCGCAAGTCATCGTCGGTAATCGTGATGCCGTAGAAGCCCTCGAGCTCCTCTTTGAGCAGGCGGCACTCCTCGTACCAGCCTTCACGCTCGTAGGCGCGATCGCGACCCTGCGGCAGATGCAGAACGTGCGTGCGTTTGAGCTCGTTGAGCAGCTCGTACATCTTCTTCTTGCCGTCGCAGGTGGTCTCGCCGATGATCATGTCGCTAAAGTACGTAAACGGGCACTTTTGCGAGTAGGCAAAGCCGTAAGTCGACTTGATGAGCGGGCAGAGGTTTGCCGGCAGCACCTTCTCGGCCTCGGGAATCACCTCATCGGACGTACCGCACAGAGCGACACTTGCGGCCCCCGCGGCATCGATAATCTCGAGCGGCGTATAGCTGCACAAGAAGCCGACCAGGCGATTGCCGGCCTGCTTGTAATCCTTAACGCGAATAAACGCCGCCTTGCGCTGCTCGTTGAACTCCTCAAACGTAGACGGCAACGGCTGCTCAATATATTCCGACATATAACTCCTTAACAAACCTTTTAACCAACCAAGGAAACGGCTTTCCCAGGTGCCCGAGGTTGCCGTGAAAGAGAAGCGCCGCGTACTTTGGTACGCAAACGATGGTTTGAACGGCAAGATCGGGTGCCTGGGGAAGCCGCCGGGACGGATACCCCTAAATGGTTTCCAAGAAAGCTTCAATGCGCGTCTGCAGTTGGCCCGCATCCTCACCGGCGTAGTCGGTCGTGATGTGCATAAACGGAATGCCTGCCTCCTCGGCGGCCTTCTCCACGGCAAACGACTCCATCTCGTAGAGCGTGCAGAACTGCAGCGCCACGTCGACGATGCCGTCGGCATGCAGGTCCTTGGCCATCTGGACAATGTCCTTCATACGCTGGCCGTTGGGCGTAAAGACGGCGCAGTTGATCTTAAAGTAGCGCTCGGCGATGGCGTCGAGCATCTCGTCGACCGTCTCGCCGGACTCGTCGACCAGGTCCTTGTAGTAGCGCGCGCCCGTGCAGGACTCCTCGCCCACCACGACACCGCCGGCCTTCTCGATGAGATTGAACAGCTTCCAGTTGGGCACAGCCATGGGCGTGCCGGTGTACAGGATACGTTTGGTCCCCTTGGGCGCCACGCCCTCGCCGGCCTCGACACGCTGCTCGCACTCAGCCGCCATATCGTTAATGGCTCCGGTCAGACGCGGCGTGTCGTCCATAAAGGCGGCCTGAACGGTCAGCAGGCTGTCCAGACCGCTGATGGGTGCAGGGTCGGCAGCGCGCGTGGCAGCAAGGCGCTGCAGGGCGCGACGCTTCTCATTGACGGCGTGGATGGCGGCCTTCAGACGCTCAGGCGTAATCGTGACGCCGCATTCTTCCTCAATCTTGGCGGCGAGCTTCTTGACCTCGGCCTTCCAGGTCACGAGCGTCGACTCGTCGTGCACGTTGGGAATATCCATGACGTACATGTTCTTTTGCGTGGCAAAGAACTCGTAGGCCTTCTTCTTGCCATCGCAGGTGTTCTCGCCCACCACCAGGTCGCTCGACTCAATGTAGGGGCAGACCTCGCCCAGCTTAAAGCCGGCAAAGCTCTTGATAAGCGGACAGGTGTTGCGCGGCAGGTGCTCCTCGACCTTATCGGTTGCCCAATCGGCACCCGAGCACAGGCCCACGGGAATACCGTCACAGGCAAGTACGATCTCCTCGGGCACGTACACGCAGAACGAACCGACGATCTTGGTGGCCTCGCCGGCCTCCTTCTTGTCGAGCATCTCCTTAATACGGCCGCTATGGATGTTGGTGGCCACAAAGTCCAGGTAGGACGTGGACTTGGGGCGATTGTTCTGCGTCAGGAACATATCGCCGTACATCTGGCCCACGGCGCCCAACAGCATGTCGTGGTCGGCAAGATTCATGCCGAGGCTCTCCCACATCGGATGGAAATCAAATTCTTCAGCCATGACGGTTCCCCTCTCGAACCAAAAACGGATAACGGCGGTATCGATGCACGACGGACGGCGATTGTCCGACCGTGCTCAAACCCGGAATTTTAGGGAACCTGCCTTGAGGACGGTTATTTAGTTGTGCGTCGTCTCTCCCGGAGCCGTGAACATACCTGCTCATATGCGGCTCCGAGCCATATATAGGGCACGCGCGGCAACGCGGCGAATGTATGTCGTCTGCGGCATGTGCGCACCCTCCTCTACAAGTTGAGGTCAACTATATCAACGGTCGTCGACCATGCGAACACCGTTGACATTCGTACGACAACCTCGTGTACCGTCGTTTAATAAATAATTATCTTGATTGATAAGAGTTTGTCATCCTTCATTCGGCGAACGGCAAGACAAAGCCGCCGAGGCTTATATCCCCGACGGCATTACCCGGCGCTATCGACAAACCAGGTGAATCCTACTCGCATCGAAGTGCATGCGCAGGTTCTCGCCTGCTTGCGGCAGCTCGTCGACAGGCACGCCCACTTTGTTGACCTTCCACTGCAGACGCGTGGGCGCATCAGTACGCGGCACGTCCAACAGCACCAGGCGCTCAAAGCGCGAATCGCTCACTCGGGCCACGTGCAAATCATAGCTGTTGCGACCCCGCCCCGCGCGATTGTCAACATGGAAGTAGCTTGCGCGAATGCCCAGGTACGCCACATTATCGGGAACCGCGCGACCCACGTTAAAGCTCATGCCCCAGTCGAGGGCCTCAACTTCTTCGTCGCCGATCTTGCGCGCCCGGCTTGTGTTCTTGCAGCCCGTCAGGCGCAGCGCCGCCAGCGTCTGCGGACGGCGGACCACGTCCTCGACTGAGCCGATCTCCTCAACATGCCCGTCGTGCATCACGCAGATGCGCTGGCACAGGCGGCACGCTTCGTCGATGTCGTGGCTCACGTAGAGCACGGTGCGGTTGCATACATCGAACAGGTCGAGCATATTCTGCTCGAGGGCGCTCTTAAGATAGGAATCGAGTGCGCTCATGGGCTCGTCGAACATAAAGATACCCGGATGCGCCGCCACCATGCGCGCAAGCGCCACACGTTGCTGCTGACCGCCCGAGAGTCGCACGGGATAGCGGTCGGCAAAATCGGCCAGTCCAAAGATACCCAGGTAGCGCTCGGCGAGCTTTTTGCGCGCGGCGGCGTCGCCCGCATCCTTTACACCGGCGCATACGTTATCGGCCACCGTCATGTTGGGGAAAAGCTGATAGTTTTGGAACAGCAGGGCGCATTTTCGCTCCTGGGGCGACAGGTTGATGCCCGCCGCCGAGTCAAAAAAGGTCACGCCGTTGACGACGATCTTGCCCTCGTCGGGCGTCTCAACACCGGCAATGCAGCGCAGCGTGCAGCTCTTGCCGCAGCCCGAGGCACCAAGCAGCGCCACACGCTCCTCGCCGGCCTCAAGCTGCATATCGAGCATAAACCCCGGATAGCGCTTTTTTATGTCCAGAACGAGTGACATGGCCTATCGACCCCCCTGCATAGCGGGCTCATCGCGCATGAGCTCGGCCAGCGCCTCGCGATCGATACGCAGCGCATCGCCACCGGCGGGATCGAGCGAATCGCCCTGTCCGGCAAGCTCTTTGGCCTGCTTGCGCTCCGCACGGGAAAGACCACGCTCGCGGTACTTTTGCGAATGTGCCGTGTACATGTTGATGAATAGGATGACCAGGAAGCTGAACGCAATTACGACCACGACCCAAAAGAGGGCCACCGACGTGTTGCCGCCCATCCACTCAAAGTAGATGGCGATGGGGATGGTCTGGGTAATGCCGGCGTAGTTGCCCGCAAAGAACAGGGTGCAGCCAAACTCGCCCATCGCGCGGGCAAAGGCGAGCACCGTGCCGGCGGCAATCGAGGGCCAGCCAAGCGGCATCATAAGCTTGGTAAAGATGCGACGCTCGGACCAGCCCAGCGTGCGCGCCGCATCGAGCATCTGCGTGTCGAGGCTCTCAAAGGCTCCGAGCGCCGTGCGGCAGACCAGGGGAAACGACACAACGACGGCAGATATCACCGCCGCAGGCCAGGTAAAGACGATCGAGATGCCGTGCGCGATGAGCCACCGACCGACCCCGGTCGATCGACCAAATAGCATAAGCAGCAGAAAGCCGCAGACCGTGGGCGGCAGCACCATAGGAATCGTAAAGACCGAATCGAGCAGGCCCTTGCTGCGACTCGAGGTACCCCTAGTCTTCCACGCGGCGAACAGGCCCAGCGCAAAGGAGATCAGCAGGGCAAGGCCGCTCGTTTTAATGGACAACAAACACGGTCGGTAGTCGATTCAGCCCAATACTTAGGCCAGAGAGGTCAAGGGCCCCTGCTCATCCCGCAACACGACAGACGACGCTTCTACCATTTGAGCGCTATCAAGCCAACGCGCGCCGCCCTTAGCATCACCCGAGGCTGATGCAATCACCACATAGCGGTCCCCATCCGCACCGCGCTCGTCAAAGCCATAGGTATACCCGCCGGCGTCAAACGTTGTTTCCGCCGTGACATACCAAGGAAGATCCACGTCCCCTAGCCGCGCACCTCCCATGCAGTTTGCGCTGTCGAGCTCACAGACGAGGGTCTTGAGACCCGATACGCACTCGTTGTCCTGCGGATCCAATCCATACTTCTCGACCGCTTTGGGCGATATCCACACAACAACGCGGTCGGCAGCAGGCGCCACTACAAGGTCCACGTCCTCGTCAACGGGAAACCGGTAGCCCTCAGGCTGGCCCTCCATGGCACGAGCGGTCCCCTTGGCCAATCGCTCAAAACCCTCGATCCCATAGGAAAGCCCATGAGCGGTCGCAGCAACCTGGGCCCCGTCCTCAGCGTCCCCAGCAAACGCAAATCCCGGCACCCAGCAAAGCGCGAAGGTCAAAGCACAGGCGACAAGCATGCGGAATCTATTAAGCACGAAAAGCTCCAAGCGAATACAAGGACGGAGTAAAACACAAAACGATAGAATTATCGCGCCAAGCCGCACTACGCGGAAAGCTCAAAGCCGTACTTGGCCCAAATCTTCTGAGCCTTCTTGTTAGACAGGCAGAAGTCGATAAACGCCTTGGCCTCGCCGGCGTGCTCGGAGCCATCGGCGACAGCACCCGGGTACACGATGGGCTTGTGCGAATCCTCAGGACACACGAAGGCCTCCTCGATGCCGTCGTAGCGGAAGATATCGGAGCTGTAGACAAAACCGGCCACGCAGTCGCCTGTGGACACATAGGCGGCGGCGGTACCAACTTTGTCGGCCAGAGCGACCTTGTCGGCGATCTCGGGAGCATACTCGCCGTCGTCGCCCTCGGTGCCGGTGTAGAGGCCCACGGAGGCCAGGGCCTGGTTGGCGTACTTGCCGGCGGGAACGGTCTTGGCGTCGCCGATGGCGATCTTGCCGTCCAGATTCGCGACGTCGGCGATGGCCTCGACCATGGTGTCGGAGCCCTCGGCGCGAATGATCACGAGGTCGTTGACGAACATATCCTCACGGGTGTCGGCGGCGACGAGCTCGGCGGTCTCAGCGTTATCCATGGTGCCCTTGGAAGCGGTGATGAGCACGTCGACCGTGGCGCCGGCACGCATCTGCTCGACGAGGTCGCCGGAGGCCTTAAACTGCGTGTCGGCAAAGGTGGTGCCGGTCTGGTCGGTGTAGAGCTCCTGGACCTCGGGCAGGGCCTTCTCGAGCGAGTTGGCGGCAAAGACCTGCAGCTTGACAGCCTTCTTCTTAGAGGAAGACTTGGCGGAGCCGGCATCGGAACCAGCGGGCTCGGACGTCTTGTTGCCCGAGCAGCCAGCAAGGCCAAGGCCGGCGGCAGCGGCAGCAGAAAGCGAGACAAAACCGCGGCGTGAAACCATATCGAACATGTTCAACCCTTTCGGACCTTGTGCCCGGGCACCCCACCGCGGGCTTTAATCTGCAATCAGATTATACTTCTGCGAGAATAATGATAGTGAGAAATTATTCTCGCCAGAGAATATAGTTTCGAGTTGCCATACACCTTGGCGTCACTTCGGCGGAAAACAAAGGCGGAGCAGCCGTTCAGGTCGCCCCGCCCCAGGTAAACCACTTAGTTGGTATGTCCGCCGCCCGCTGTCATCTGAGCCGCATGCTCCAGCTGGTCCGCTATGGCCTCCCAGCTTTCGCGGGCGGCCTTCGTAGAACCGGGAAAGTTTACGACAAGTGTATGACCTCGTTGCATGCACACGGCGCGCGAGAGCATGGCGCGGCGCGTCTTGGTCATCGAGTACGCACGGATTGCCTCTGCAATACCCGGCACATCGCGGTCACAGACGGCACGCGTCGCCTCGGGTGTCACGTCGCGCATCGAAAGACCCGTGCCGCCGCAGGTGAGCACGACATTGGCGTGGCACTCATCGGCGGCTTCCGCGATGGCATCACCGATCTCGCTGACGTCGTCGCGTACGACCACGTGTGAGGAGACCGTCCAGCCCTGCGCCTCGATAAGCTCCTCGAGTGAGGCTCCAGCCTCGTCCTGGGCAAGATCACGCGTATCCGAGCACGTCACGATCGAAATCTTCAACTCCACAGTCTTCCTCCTACAACACCGTTCCCTCGGGCAGGTCGACGCGAACAACGTCCACGACATCGCTCGCCGCAAGGTCGCACGGACCCTCGTTAATGCGCAGCAGGCAGTTGGCCCGCTGCATCGTGCCGAGCAGCGCCGAATTCTGCGTCTTGGCCTCGGTCACCAACAGCTCACCGGTCTCGGGGTCGCGCAAAACCGTCGCGCGATCGAAGAAGCGGCGATGCTGTCGCTTTTTCACGTCGTGTGTGCGCGTCGCCTGCTGCACGGGACGCGCACCCTCGGCAAAGCCGCGCATCTTGCGAATCGCCGGGCGGGCGAGCATCTCAAAGCCCACATACGCCGCGGCCGGATTGCCTGAAAGTCCCAGGTAGGGCTTACCCCCGAGCAAGCCAAACGTGATGGCCTTGCCCGGACGCATCGAGATGCGGTCAAACAGCACCTCGCCCTCGCGCCGGACGAGCGCCGTCACGAAATCGTAATCACCCGCCGAGGCGCCACCGCTCGTAATGACAAAATCGCACTCCTGCACGGCGCGATGCACAAGCTCGGCAATCGCCTGCTCATCATCGGGCGCAATGCCGTAGAACACGGGCTCGGCACCGGCATCGAGTGCCTCAGCCATCAGCGCCGAGGAGTTGGAATCGCGAATCTGACCGCGCGCCGGTACCTTGCTCGGTGCGACCAGTTCCGTGCCCAGCGAGATGATGCCCACACGTGGGGCAGCGTGCACCTTCACGCTCGCGTATCCGGCACTTGCCAGCAAGCC
Source organism: Collinsella aerofaciens (assembly GCA_008671285.1). The sequence goes on from RPYR01000030.1 coordinate 11,795, forward strand.
GGCGCCCGCCGGAGCCACAACCTCGCCAGCACGCATCACGACGTCGCCGGCATGGGCCTCCTCGGCGGCAGAGCGAACGTTCTCCCCCACCTTGGCCGGCGCCGAGAACCCCACACGCGAGCCCTCGTTGCCGTCACCGTCGAGCACATCGACGATCTCGTACTTCACCACGGCATCGGCACCCTCGGGTACCGGCGCGCCCGTCATGATGCGGACCGTCTCGCCCGCGCCGATTGCGCCCTCAAACACATGGCCCGCGGCCTCGTGTCCGATAACGTCGAGCGTCACCGGCGCCTCGCCAGATGCCTGCGCCAAGTCCGCCGAGCTCACGGCATATCCGTCCATAGCGCTGTTGGCAAACGGCGAGATGTCGATATCGGCCACCGCGTCCTCGGCCAAGGGAAAACCAGCCGCCTGCCACACGGGAATCTCGACGAGATCGGTCGGAGCAACGTGCGACAGGACAATCGACTGCGCGTCCTCCAACGGAATGAGCTTCTCTGCCATATGCACCTCTTAATGCCACGGCGCACAACAGGGGCGCCGATTCTTTATGCTTGTCTCAGTATAATCCCCCGACGCACGACCGCGACTCGGCCTGTACCCGCAAATACACCTGTCGGTTGCAGGCCGCGAAACAGACTGGAAACCAACCCACCGGCTCGTCGCGTTTACCGCGTTTTATAATGCTTGCGTTGAAACCTAAAAGAGGAACGTATGGCGCATAAC
>RPYR01000222.1 GCA_008671285.1 Collinsella aerofaciens
CCTCATTTTTGGTTGGGTACTCGTGACCACCGGAAAGCTTCGCTACACGATTCTGCTGCACTTTGCGTTTAATGCCGGGTCGTATCTCATGGGGCTGCTGTGGTTTGTGGGCACACCGCTCGACGTTGTGGTCACGGTTGGCATCGCCGGCTTTGTGCTGGTAGAGGCGATGCGCTCGCTGCTTCGATTGCGCATTCCCGTGTCGCGCGAAGCTGATCGGTCTGAGTAATAACGCCTTTAATTAGACCGATGCGTCCTGAACACACCTGGCGTTTCGCCGAATGCTTCTTTGAATTTTGAGTAAAAGAATGACATGTTGGAGATGCCGACTTTTCGGGCTACATACTGCACGCTGCGCTCGGTGTTATTGAGAAGATATGCCGCCTCTGTGAGCTGCTGGTTGAGCTTGATTTGCGAAAACGTTTTGCCGGTTTTTTGCTTGATCAAGCTGCTGAGATAGCTGGTGCTATAACCCGTATCGCTCGCAATGCTTTCGAGTGTGCAGTCGCCGTAGCTTCGCTCAATATGATTCAGAATCGACACGATGCGTTCGTCCGACATGATCGCCTGGTTATCAGTTGCGGAGCGTCGGTACAGTCCTCGAATGAGAACAAGGAATAGGCTGACGGCGAGGTGCCTCATGAGTTCATTGGAATAGGCATCTTTAAAGTGATATTCGATAAAGAGCATCTCGATGAGGCGTCGCGCATGTCGGGCGTATTCCTCTGGAAGAATGAGATATTTTCGGGCCTCGCGGTTTTTGGACACAAAATCAAATAGAAGATTCGTTAATGGTGACGCGCCGGGTAGCTGGCTCAGGAACAACGAATCGAACATTTCTTTTTTGAAGACGATCGAAATGACGATATCATGTTCGCCCTTAACGTATGGAACGCTTCTGACTACGCCGGTGTTGCAAATGAGCACGTCGCCCTTTTTAAGGAGTAGTCGCCGTCCGTTGACGATAAACGTGCAGACGCCGTCGTACACGTAGTTAAGCTCCATATCCCGATTGATATGAGGAGGAATATCGGTAAAGCGCGACTCCTTGATAAGGCCCACGGGGTTTTCGTCGAGAGTTTCTTTCCAATCAAACAGATAGACCTCTTCGCCGTTAATGGTTGTGGTTTCCACCCTGTTATATCGCGGGCTGAGCTCTCCCGGATGTGTGCGATGCCACTCTTCGGTCTCGGTATGCGTATAGAGCAGCTGTTTGAGATTCGAATCCATGGGGTGCTCCAGGGGTGAACGGTAGAATCGATGCCTTAAACGGTATTATATCTAAAAAAATGTTATAAACCCAAGCTTTCTATGCGATATCTTATGCATCTTGTTCTTCCTAGTATTGGGTTATCCGCTGGAGCATCCGATCAAGGAGGGCAAATGAGTAAGTTAAAACATGGGTTTGACTCCGACTTTTTATGGGGCGGAGCCATATCGTGCTCGCAGGCCGATGGCGCCTGGAATGAGGGCGGAAAGGGAAAGTCGACGCAGGATTGTCGATGGCTGGATGGTACCTGGACTCATGACCAGATTGAGGACAAGCATCAAAACAACCCCTTCTGCCATGACGAACTAATGAACGCTCTCGCAGATGATGGTGTTGAGTTCTACCCGTTTAGGCGCGGTAACGACTTCTATCATCACTACCGTGAGGACATCGCGCTTTTTGCGGAGATGGGCCTCAAGCTGTTCCGCACTTCTATTTGCTGGAGCCGAATCTATCCTAACGGAGATGATCCTGAGCCTAACCGCGAAGGCATCGAGTGGTATCGAAGCATGCTGGGTGAGTGCAAAAAGCACGGCATTAAGACCTTCGTCACCATGCTCCACTATGACATCCCGGTAAATCTTGTCACCACATATGGGGGATGGAAGAATCGCAAGACGATTGATTTCTTTGCCCGCTATGTCGAGACAATCGTTACGGAATTGGGCGATCTGGTCGATTTCTGGCTGCCTTTTAACGAGTTCAATGCAGCACGTTTTTCGCCTTGGGACGGGGTCTGTCTGGTCAAAGACGAAGAGGGGGAGAACTTCGATCGAGCCATCTTCCAGTGCCTGCACCACGAGTTCGTTGCCAATGCGCGTGCCGTCGAGATTGTCCATCGTCTTTCGCCCGATACTCCCGTTGGCGGCATGATCGCTCGATTCTGTACGTATCCCGCCACCTGCCGTCCCGAAGATAACATGCAGGCTATTCACGACGACCAGTATTCCAACTGGTTCTATACGGACGTGATGGCTCGTGGAAAATACCCCGCTTATATGAATCGCTATTTCGATGCGTGCGATATCGAGATTCAAATGGAACCGGGCGATGAAGAGCTCATCGCTCGCAACACGGTCGACTTCCTGGCCTTCTCGTACTACTTTTCCCAGGTATCCACCTGCGATCAGGGATGGGAGAAGACTGCGGGTAATCTGGTCATGGCAAACAAGAACCCTTATCTCGAGACGAGTGAGTGGGGCTGGCAGCTCGATCCCATTGGTCTGAGGGTTACCCTTAACCAGATGTATGACCGCTATGGGCTGCCCCTGTATATCGCCGAGAACGGCCTCGGTACATCTGATGTAGTCGAGGAGGATGGCAGCATCCACGACGAGTATCGAATCGATTATTTGCGCCAGCACATAAAGTGCCTTAAGGAAGCAGTGATCGATGGCGTTGACGTGCGCGGATACATGATCTGGGGATTCATTGACCTTGTTGCCTGCGGTCCTCTTACGATGGACAAGCGCTACGGGCTTATCTATGTCGATCTGGATAATTGCGGCAACGGCACTGCGGAGCGCTCGCGTAAAGACTCTTTCTATTGGTATCAGAAATGTATCGCCACTAATGGCGAGGATCTTGGGTAGGAGTGATTGTCGTGGCAGACAAGAAGGAACTGGCCGCTCGTGTCCTCGAGCTCGTGGGCGGCGCCGATAACGTTGTTATGGCAACGCACTGCATTACAAGGCTCAGATTCAACCTGAAGGACGATAGCAAGGCAGACCTGGAGGCCCTTAAGACGCTTGACGGCGCCTTGGGCGCGCAGGTTAAAGACGGACAGTGGCAAGTTATCATCGGCGCCAGCGTGGGGTCGGTATATGACGAATTGGAGCCCATGCTAGGTGACAGGATGGGTGGCGAGGTCTCCGCCGACGCCGAGCAGCCTGAGCTCCAAAAAGGTTCGGCTCGCGTATTCGATATCATCACCGGCATCTTTTCCGCTATCATTCCCGCACTGGTGGCGGGAGGCATCGTAAAGGGCATCCTGGCTGCTATCGCGGCTTTTGGAATCGACACGGGTGCCGGCGACTTTGCGATATTCAATATGATTTCGGATATCCCGTTCTACTTCTTGCCGTTTTTGCTGGCAATGTCTACAGCTGATAAGTTCCGGGTCAACCGTTCGCTTGCGCTTTGTGTTGCCGGATCGCTGATGTACCCGACCATTGTCAACGCTGTCGGTACGGGCGAGACGCCCCTTGCGCTGTTCGGTTTTGCGGTGCCGATTTTTAGCTATGCCGATTCCGTGTTCCCGGTTATCTTTGGCGTCATTGGCTTGTCTTTTGTATATCGTGCAATCGACAAAGTCGTGCCGGATCTTTTTAAGCTCGTTGTCGTTCCGGCGCTCTCCCTTGCTATCGTGATTCCCGTCAACCTGTTTGTGCTCGCTCCGATTGGTGCCTGGTGCGGTCTTGGTCTTGCCAACGGTATCGTTTGGCTATTCTCGACGTTAGGCCCCGTTGCCGGTTTTCTGCTGGGCTTCTTTATGCCGCTTATCGTGCTCTTCGGCATGCATCAGTCAACGAGCCCTATCCAGATTTCCAATATCGCAACGCTTGGGTATGACTATCTGCTCCCGATCTCTTTCTGCCATAACCTCGCCGAAAGCGGTGCGTCTTTTGGTGCGGCCCTGCGCATGACCGATGAAAAGCTCAAGTCCGCTGCGATGACGTGCGCCTTCTCGGCATTTATGGGAATTTCCGAGCCTGCCTTGTTCACCGTTCAGGTTCCTAACAGGACTCCGCTTATCGCTGCGATGATCGCGGATGGCATTGGCGGCGCGCTCACCGTTGTTCTGGGCGCTAAGTGCTTCGGCTTTGTTATGCCTGGCATTACCTCGTTGCCCGTTTATGCCGATCCAAGCGGCAATCCCATGAACCTGATCATGATTGTCGTCTGCATCGCTTTGACTTGGGTTATCTCTGCGGCGCTCTCGTTTGCGCTCTATGGTCGTTTCGACAAAAAGTAACGACGTTTTGAGATAGACAATATTAATCGGCCGCTCGCCGGGGAATCGTTCTGCGACGCCCCAGCGAGCGGCATTTTATTGGTGGGGCGTGTCGTGTCGCCAACGGCGGCATGCCGCCTCGCCGCGCTAGTTGCGTCTGCCGCCTCCGTTGGCGCCCTGACGCCCCTGTGCCGCGCGATTGCGACCGGCAGTGTTCTGCGCGCGCGACATGCCGCTGTGCCCCTTGCTGCCTTTGGGTCCCTTGCCGGCGGCGCCACCGTGGGCCTTGCCGCCCTTCTTGCCGGTGCCATGGCCACCGCCAGCAGACGTCTCGCCCGGACGCGGGGGCACGGGACGAATCAGGCAATGCTTGGTGTAGCCGATCAAATCGCGGCGGCCGGCCTTTTCCAGCGCCTCGCGCACCAGCTTGTAGTTCTCGGGCTTGCGATACTGGATGAGCGCGCGCTGCATGGCCTTCTCGTGCGGGTCGCGCGCCACATAGATCGGCTCCATGGTGCGCGGATCCACGCCGGTGTAGTACATGCACGTCGACATGGTGGACGGCGTGGGGTAGAAGTCCTGCACCTGCTCGGGCATGTAGCCCATGTCTCTCACGGCCTCGGCAAGGTCCACAGCTTCCTTCATGGTTGAACCGGGGTGGCTCGAGATCAGATACGGCACCACGTACTGCTTGAGTCCGTATTCGCGGTTCAAGCGTTCAAATTTACGGCAGAATGCGTCGTAGACGGCGCGGCTCGGCTTGCCCATCACAGACAGCACGGCGTCGCTCACGTGCTCGGGCGCTACGCGCAGCTGGCCCGAGACGTGATGCTCCAGCAGCTCGCGCAAAAACTCGTCCGAGGCATCGGCCATGGTGTAGTCAAAACGGATGCCGCTGCGGACGAAGACCTTCTTGACGCCCGGTAGCTGGCGCAGGTCGCGCAGCAACTGCGTGTAGCCGCTCTCGTCGACCACCATGTTCTTGCATACGCTCGGCCACAGGCAGCGCTTGTTCTTGCACACGCCGTGCTTGAGCTGCTTGTCGCAGGCGGGACGGCTAAAGTTGGCCGTCGGTCCACCCACGTCGTTGATGTAGCCCTTAAACTCGGGATCGCGCGTGAGCAGCTCGGCCTCGCGCATGATCGAGTCGTGGCTGCGCATCTGCAGCACGCGGCCCTGGTGGAAGGTGAGGGCGCAAAACGAGCACTCGCCAAAACAGCCGCGGTTGGAGCTGATCGAAAACTTGATCTCGGCAAAGGCCGGCACGCCGCCCGCCGCGTCGTAGTCGGGATGCCAATCGCGTGCGTAGGGGAGTTCGGCCACCTCGTCCATCTCGTCGGTGGTGAGTGTCGTCGACGGCGGGTTTTGCACCACATAGACGCTGTTGGGATAGGGCTCTACCAGGCGATGGCCGGTGATGGGGTCCATATTCTGCTGCTGCACGTTAAAGCTGCGCGCGTAGTTGAGCTTGTCGGCGGCAAGATCGTCCCAGCTGGGCAGCAGGTCGTAGTCGTAGACCTCGTCGAGCGAACCCGTGCGGTAGACGGTGCCGTTGATATAGGTAATCTGGTCGACGGGCAGTCCCGCGTCGAGCGCGTCGGCGATCTCGACAATCGCGTGCTCGCCCATGCCGTAGATGAGGATGTCGGCGCCCGAGTCGAGCAGCACCGAGCGCTTGAGCTTGTCCTGCCAGTAGTCGTAGTGGGCCAGGCGACGCAGGCTTGCCTCGATGCCACCGATAATGATGGGGGCGTCCTTAAACGTCTGGCGGATGAGGTTGCCGTAGACCGTGACGGCGCGATTGGGACGGCGCCCCTCTTCGCCACCGGGGGTATAGGCGGCGGTGTGGCGGCGATGCTTGGTCACCGAATAGTGGTTGACCATAGAGTCCATGTTGCCGGCACTGACGAGAAAGCCTAGGCGCGGCTCGCCGAGCACGGTGATGCTGGCGGGGTCGGTCCAGTCGGGTTGGCAGATGATGCCCACTTTGTAGCCGTGCGCGTCGAGGACGCGGCTGATGATGGCCATGCCAAAGCTGGGATGGTCCACGTAGGCGTCGCCGCAGATGTAGACAAAGTCGCACTGGTCCCAGCCGCGTGCATCCATGTCGGCTCGACTGACGGGGAGGA
>RPYR01000259.1 GCA_008671285.1 Collinsella aerofaciens
GAATTGGCGTTGGGGTCCGCAGCGGCGTCCTTCGCCTGCCCGATATAGGTGTACTTATACATCGGCGCGGCGTTTTCGTCGTTCTCCATCAGTGCATGGACGAAATGCTCGATCTGTCCCGTGTCGTCGCTTTCTGCATCCGCCTCGAGCTCAATGCGCGTGACCGCTTGATCCCAATCGCGCACGACAGGCGCGGCGTTTACGGCAGTGGCCTTAACCTCGGCGCGTGCGAGCAGTTCGGCGTTGGTGACGATGGTGGCCGATGCGATAAATTGCGGCACGCCGCCCGCCTCAATGTTGCCGGGCGTGCCGAAGCGGGCATCCAGCGTATAAGGCGTATCTCCACCCAATGCGAGCTCAGAGCGCTGGAGCACATACTGGTCGCCATTGTTCACCGACATATTCCACGAATCGAGGAGTGTGGGCCACGACCCCGACCAAGCCTTGGTGGTCCACTTGAACATTACGAACTGGAGTATCACATCGACATCGACGTCTGCACCTACGCGCAGTCGCGGAAGCTGGTGTCCATCTGCCTTCTCGTACCCAATGAACAGCGTGAGGGATGCGGCGCCGCGCACGGCAGACGAAGCGACGCCTGCAACGCCGGCGCCAAAGGTGACGGCTAGCCCGATTTGGATGGAGAACGAGCCCGAGGTGTTTGAATAGTCGAGCGAAATGTTTTTAAAAAACGCCGCGCCGCTGCCGTGCGTGTGGGCACCCACGGCGAGTGCCAGCTTCGCCAGCACCCAGGGGTTGACGTTTAGGAAAAACGGCACCGGTCCCAAGGTAAACTGCTCGGTCCAATTGAGGTCGGTTCTTACCTGGAAGAGGGCCTTAATATTGCCGTATGCGGGGTCGTTGTTGTTACCCCAGGTTTTGCCCACCCAATCGTAGGCGAGCGAGCCGTACAGCTGTGTGGCGATATCCATCGTGAACAGCGGCGTGCAATGGTGGCGAAGGAGCTTGGTGTTTCTTGGATCGGTGCCCGAACCGGCACTCATACTCTTGTACTGATTCCACTTCCCCTTCATCTCGTCGAGGTAGCGGTTTGCCTGCTTGGCGCCCGACTCGCGCGGTGACTTCTTCCAGTACTCCGGATCCGGATTGCCCGAATCGTTCATGTAGCCGACCGGTTTGTATCCTCCGCCAAACAGTACATACCCGGCAAACGAGAAATCGAACAAAATGGGGAACGAGGGCATCCAGCACGTGAACTTATTGCCGCCGATGCCGGGAAACGCCGCGGGGAAATCAAACGGAGTGACCTCTTGGTCCATGGTGGTGGGGACGATAGTGGTCGAGCCCGATTCCGCCTTTGCGGCCGGCGCGGTGACAACGGTCATGGGGGATGAGAGCGTGTAGGTTTTGCCCTGGTAGTCGAGCACAAAGCGCAGCTTGCACCCTTCCTCCAGAAGGCCCGAAGCTGCATCGAGGAACGTGTCTTCGAGTGTGAACGTCGCCAGATTATCCACGCCCGATGCGCTGGCCTTGACTTGGCCAATCTGCGTGACGGTTTCGGGTGAGCTGCCCGCGGCAGGCGTCACTTTGTTGATGCGCAGCGTTGCCTGTCCACCCTGTGGCAGATGTGCCTGCACGGTAAAGGCGTGCGTATCGGGCTGCTCGTTTACCGTGTCGTCCTTCGGCAATGCCATGAACGTAGCATCGGCGTACTGGATGTCCCATTCGTCGAATGTGAGCTGGCGGAAGTACGGCTCGCCGTCGGAAAGCGGACGCGTGGGCGCGGTTATGGCAGTGCCGCCTTGGACGCGTGCGAGGGGAATCTCGACATCACGGTAACCCGCCATGCTAATGGAGATGCCGCCGTTAAAGTCGTACGCGTCGAGAAGCGTCGCCTCGTCCACGTAGCCTTCTGAGAGCGGCGCGACCTCAAAGATGGCCGTGCCTTCGTCATCGGTCGTGGCGGTGAGCTGCTTGCCTGCGGCATAGCGCGATGTGAGCGTGACCTGAGCACCCGTGATGGGCGTATTCTTGTTGGCGACGTCGACCACGACCACGCCGAACATGGTGCGCGAGAGAACGAGCACCTTGAAGGGGTCTTCTTCGTCGGCATAGGCCTCGGTGGGGGCGAATGGTAGTATGAAAGCGTTTGCGCTGCCCGGCACGCGAGGCAGCATGATGCCTGCCAGCGAGGATGCTCCGGCGATAAGTAACGAACGGCGATCAAGCATTTTTGGGCTCCCATCCTGCAAATATCGGAGGAAATAATCCAATTTTGTGAGAAGGTGCCCCGTGGCGGTAGTGCCGTTCGAGAGCCAAAATGTCCAATTTGAGTGCGCGAAAGCGTCAGGCCCCGGGAGCGCTTTCGATACGCCGGGCAGTCTGGCCACTAGCGCAACATGTGGGCAACCAGCTCGGCGCGTGTGCCGATGCCAAGCTTTGCGTATACGCCGGATAGGCGGTTTTTAACGGTGCCCGGCGATACTTCCATATGGCGTGCGATTTCGGCGTTGGTCCATCCGCGGCAGGCGAGCATGGCCATGGTGAACTCTGTGGTCGTTAAATCGTCGGCCACGTCCTCGCCCGAATCGGGGTTGTGGATGCGCCGCCAACCGTAGCTGAATCGATACGTAATCTCGATGATGCGCGCGAAGTCGTCAGGGTATTGCGTTTTTAGGCACGCCTCGATGAGCCCCTGTAAAAGGCCGTGGTGCTCGCCAATGAGCTCGATAAGGCCGTCGGGGCGCGCAATGTTCCAAGCAGCTCCGAAATGCGTTTTTGCGGCGTCGATGTCCTTGAGGCTCATGCATGCCATGGAAGCTGCCAGGTGCAGGAACAGTTCCGAGATGGGATAGCTTCCCTGTTTCATGATCAGGGCATTTTCCGCCATGCCCAGGCTGCGGCCGTATTCGCCGCGTAGATACAAGGCGTGCGCCATCACGTAGCTGGCGAACAGGCGCAGGCCTTCGGGCAGATGCGCCGCAAGCGGATAAAACTCTTCGACAGAATATGGGGAAGGCAAGTGCAGCAGGACGCTTGCGGCCGAGGCGAACAGGATATGCGTGGCGTGGACGGCGGGCGATTCCTTGTCAGTTGGCGTATCGAGGATGCCAGCAAGGCACCGGCGGGCGTCGGCGATACGGTTGAGCGACAGACTGGCGTATCCGCAGATAAAGCATGCGGAATAGCGCAGTGCGGGATCGGTGGCGTCAAGATAGGGGCGCGCCGTCTCGGCGGCGAGCGTGGCCTGTCCGCGAAAGTACAGCGCTTCTGCCGTGGCGATGGTGCGTGAATCGGGGTCGGAAATGCCTGCAACCGCAGCGTCAATCTGGCCCGGCACAAAGGCAGTGCACATCAACGGCATGGGAATGCGCGGGTAGCCATCGCAGTCCATCTTCCATCTCCCGACAGCTGGCAACTATAGCGACAATTGTACTCCTGTTGCTCGGGACCCCTTTCGTTTTACTGTGCGGATAATGCTACGGATCGTTTTGGAAGGCTTGCGAGCATAGTGGTCCCGTTCTCGGAACTTGCTTCGACCTCTACCGTGCCACCGTGAAGCGCTGCAATTTCCCAAACGAGTGCTAGTCCGAGTCCTGTGCCGCCGTATGCCCTGCTGCGGGATTTGTCTAGACGAAAGAACGGCTGGAAGATGCTTTCTCGGTACTGCTTGGGTATTCCCGGTCCCTGGTCCTCGACTCGCAGGAACACGTGGCTGTCGTTGTCGCAGATGGAGACGTTGACAGTCGAGCCGGGGTGGCTGTAACGAATGGCGTTTTCGACCAGATTAAACACCAACCGATAGAGGAGCGTATCACTTCCGATTGCCAAAGCGTCTCCGGTGCAATCGAGGGTTACGTCCTTATTCTCGGCAAGTGGCGCAAGGTCGGTGAGGACCTCTTCGGACAAGGGGCCAAGTTCAACATCGTCCTCGCAAGGAACGCTGCGGAGCTCACTCATCTCGAGCAATACCTTGATCATTCGAGACATGCGCTCGGTTTGTTCTTGTAGCAGGCCGAGCAGCTCGGCTGTTTCGGGCTGCAAACCGGAGTGCTCGGAGATGAATAGTTCAATCTGTGCTTGCATAAGGGCGAGCGGGGTGCGCAGCTCGTGTGCGGCGTTGCCGGTAAACTGACGCTGTGCAGAGAACCCTTCGCCAAGACGGGCGATCATGTCGTTGAAAGAGGCGCTGCATCGCTGTAGCTCGGTGGGCACATCTTCACTGAGTCTGATTTCGCTTAGGTTGTCAGGCTGCACACGCTCAACCTGGGCTGCAAAAGCCCGTAGCGGTTTGAGCGCACGGCCGCTCACAAAGTATGCCAGCACGCCGCCAAGGAGTGTGACTCCAGCCGTGATGCACCAGGTTGTCGTGCCAAAAGCCTCTTGTGCGTCGTTTACGACGATCGTGACCTTGTCATCGGGGGTCGCTTTCGTTGGGTCGAACGCCTGGGGCGAATCTTCGCCGGCTGCGTTAAAGGCCGAGATGTCACTGCCGATGGCATCCATGTAGCGCATGCCCGTATAGCCGACCAGGCAGTTCGTCAGCACGCACGCCGCACACGTCAGCAGTGCCGTCATAATCGTTATGCGCCATTGCAGCGAAAGCCCTTTCATTCTCCATCCTCCATAACGTAGCCCTCTCCAATCCGATTGCGAATCGGGTCGTATTCCAAAGCGCCGCGCAACTTTTTGCGGAGCGACGAGATGTGAACGCGGGTTGCGTTGCTAAAGCTGTTCACGCTGCTATCCCAAACGTGTTCGATAAGCTCCTCTTGACTAACCGGACGCCCCTGATTAAGCATCAGATATTCTAAGATTCCCGTTTCCTTGCGCGTAAGAGATAAAGCCTCGCTGTCCACGGAAGCAATGCGCGCCTTGGTGTCAAAACGGAGCTTTCCGCAAGTTAAAACTATGTCGCTTTGTGTAAAGCGTCTGAGGGTAAGGCTGCGGATCCTTGCCGCAAGCTCGTCCAGATGAAACGGCTTGGTGAGGTAATCGTTGGCGCCGGCATCGAGTCCGGCGACTTTATCGGATACTTCGCCACGTGCGGACAGAATCAGTACCTTAGTCTCGCAGTCGGTTTTCCTAAGTTCCCTGAGTACGGTCATGCCGTCGATACGGGGAAGGTTGAGGTCGAGTACCACGAGGTCGAAGGCCTCAACGTCCAGTAGGCCGAGCGCCTCCTGTCCGTCGTGACAGCAGTCGACGCTGTACGCCAAGTTTCGCAAGCTGCGCGCGATTGCGTCACACAGCGCCCGCTCGTCCTCGACGATCAAAATACGCATAACAGTCTCCTTGCACATTTCAAATCGCGCTTAACACGGATTTTATAGCCGATATGGTCCAATGGTCGCGTAACGAAAGGAGTGGTCAGGTTGTTCAAAGCGGTAAAACCCGTGGTACAGGTCGCTTTGTTGATCGTCGGAATTGCCATGGTGTGCTTTGGCGTTATGCGTGGCGAGGCGGATGCCGTGCTGGCCAAAGCGATTAGGCTGTGCTTGGAGTGTATCGGAATTGGATAAAAGAGAAAACACTGCGTCGCATGTTTTGGCTCGATTTCGCGGATTCATTCAGGCGGCGGCGACGCTGGTCACCAACATTCACCTGCCAAACTTTGCCAAAGGCGGCATCAATCAGGGCGCGGGAAAAACAGTGTGCGTACCTGGACTTAATTGCTATTCGTGCCCCGCGGCATCGGGTGCGTGCCCCATCGGGGCGGTCCAGTCGGTGGTGGGTGCATCCAAGTTCAACTTTTCTTACTACGTCACCGGTACGCTCATTTTGCTCGGCGTGCTGCTGGGACGCTTTGTATGCGGCTTTTTGTGTCCGTTTGGCTGGCTGCAGTAGCTGCTTCACAAGATTCCCAGCAAAAAGTTCTCCACGAAAAAGCTTAAGC
>RPYR01000145.1 GCA_008671285.1 Collinsella aerofaciens
ATCTGCGTCATCTCGTATCACTCGCTCGAGGACCGTATCGTAAAGAACCACTTTAAGGAGATGAGCCAGGGGTGCACGTGTCCGCCGGAGATTCCGGTGTGCGTGTGCGGCAACGTGCCGATACTCAAGGTCATCACCCGCAAACCCTTGGTTGCCCAGCCTGATGAGGTTGAGCGCAACCCTCGGGCGAGATCAGCCAAAATCCGCGTGGCGCAGCGTCTGTAGGCGCGACCGCGCGATATTGGACCTCCCGCTCGCACCATAAACGAAGCTTAAACACACTACCAACGTACTCGGGATGGGAGGCGGCATATCATGGGCTACAACACTTCAAGCGCAGCACTTGCCTATGATATGAACGCCATGCCCGCCTATCGTGAGACGCCGCAGGCCCCCGTTGCTCCCCGTGAGCAGCGCACGCCGCGCTTTGATGTCTACACGGGCGCGGGCCGTCAGGCAAACCAGGCGGTAAGCCCGGTTTTCATGAGCGTTCTTAAAACGTTTTGCATCATTGCGGCTATCTTCATGACGATCGGCGTCGCCCGCGTGGCACTCGCCGGCGTTACGGCCCAGGTGCTCAACAGCAACGCCGAGCTTACCAACACGCTCGAAAAGGCGACCGATGAGAGCTCCGACCTGGAGGTCATGCATTCGGTCTATGGCGCCGACACGCGCATTCGCGACCTTGCGGGCGCTTATGGCATGGTGGAGCCCAGCGAGAGCGTTACACTTGACTTTTCGCAGGATGCAGCCGCGGGCGCCAACGCGACCGCGACCGCTCAGTAGCAAGACGGTAGCTGAGTATGACAAATGACTATCGCCGCGGTTCCGATGGGGGCCGCGGTTCTGGACGTCCCTCGTCGCGGGGACGTTCTGGTTATCAAGGAACGGGTCGGCAATCTTACAACGCCGGGCAGTCCCGTGGCAACGACCCGGCGTCGCGACTTCGCGGCTCGGACGGCCCTCAAATGCATAACACCAGGTCGCGTAAGAGTTCGTCGACCGAATGGCTCACAGGCACGCCTCTGCCTCGCCGCAAAGCCATCATGGGCTTCATCGGGCTTGGTTTGGGCTTGGGCGTCTTTCGCCTTGCCGACTATCAAATTGTCGAAGCCGATAAACTGCGCGAGCGTGCCGATGCGCGCCGCCTGCTTGCACAGACCCTCTATGCCAAACGCGGCACCATCTACGACCGCAACGGTAACGTGCTGGCGTCGTCGGTCGAATGTCGCAACATCGCCGTGAACCCGCAGCTTGTCGAGGATGTTGACAAGACGGTGTCGGCGCTGGTCAAGGCAACTGGAATCGATAAAAAGACCTGCCGCAAGCTCGTCGAGTCCGATGGCACCTGGGTGTATATCAAGCGCCAGGTGGACGAAGACGATGCTGCGGCGCTGGAGAAGAAGAACCTGCCCGGCGTGCTTTTTGAGCAGGCCATGAAGCGCGTATATCCATACGGCAATCTGGCATCGCAGGTGCTGGGTGTAGTGAATGTAGACAACGACGGCTTGACGGGTCTCGAAAAGCAATACAACAAGCTTCTGACCGGCACGAATGGTACCCTCGTGCGCGAGCGCGCGAGGGACGGCAGCTATATCGCGGGCGGTGCCTATAAAAAGGTGGCTGCGGTCGACGGCGTTGACATCGTGACGACGCTCGACGTCAATATGCAGCGAGCGGCTGAGGATGCTTTGGCGGAGGCTGTCGAGAAGACAAAGGCCAAGAACGGCTCGGCTTTGGTCACCGACCCCACGACTGGTGAAATTCTCGCCGCCTGCTCGTACCCGACCTACGACCAGACCGATCTGGAAAACGCCAAGACCGAGGATATGAACTTGCGCCTGGTCACCGACGCCTACGAGCCCGGCTCGGTCTTTAAGACGCTCGTGGCGGGCGCCGGCTTCGACTTGGGCGTCGTGCGATCGAGTACGTCGTTTGAGGTGCCGGCGAGCATCAAGGTGGGTGACGATACCGTCACCGATGCCGACAAGCGCGACTATGCCATGACCATGGATGTGCGCGAGATGATGCGCCGTTCGTCCAACGTGGGCTTTGTCCTGGTGGGGCGCAAGATCGGTGCGGATGACTTTGCCGCCTATGTGGACAAGTGGGGCATAGGTCACAGCTCCGGTGTCGATTTTCCGGGCGAGAGCCTGGGCATCGTCAAGGAGCGTGACCAGTATGACGGCGCCACGCTGGGTTCGATGAGCTTTGGACAGGCGCTGTCCGTCTCGCCGATTGAGATCGCACGTGCCGTGGGCGGCATCGCCAACGGCGGCGTGATGATGACCCCGCACTTCTATAAGTCCAGCAAGGGCGACGAGAAGGACTGGGGCGAAGGCGAGCGCGCGATTTCGGAGGACGCCGCATCCCAGGTGACATCGTGCATGCAGACGGTCGTGTCCGAGGGAACGGGCGTTGGCGGCGCGGTTGACGGCTATGACGTGGCGGGTAAGACCGGTACGGCCGAACGAGCCGACGAGAACGGCGGCTACCTCAAGGAGAACTACATGTCGTCCTTTATGGGCTTTGCACCGGCACAATCGCCCAAGGTGCTGTGCTATATCACGCTCGACGGAACGCCGAGCGGCTCAGATGCCGCTGCGGTGCCGTTCCAGTTCATTATGGCCAACGCGCTCGACGTGCTGGGTATCCCGCACACGAAGTAGGGGGTTACAATCTTTGGGGCGTGGTTTGTTGTCCCATATGAGGGGTGTTCACATGCCCTGCACCACGCATGCGCGGCGCTGGGATACAATACGCCGATAGCATTATTAGGTTTACAGGGGAGCTGCAATGATAGAGATCGCCGTCAACAACCTCGCGGCCGCAACAGGGGCCCGAACCGTGACGGGAGAAGCCAATCAGGTATGCCGCGGGTGCGTTATCGACTCGCGCCAGGTCGAGGAAGGGACGATTTTTGTCGCCTTTCCCGGTGAAAACGTCGACGGCAATGATTTTGCTTCCCGTGCCGTCCAGTCGGGTGCCGGCGCCGTCGTGATGATGCGTGAGCCCGAGGCCGAGCTGGTCTCGCTGGCGCAGGACAAGGGCTGTGCCATCTTGCTGACCGATGATCCCGAGGAGTTTCTGCTGCGTTTGGCGCACACGTACCGTCTGGAGCTTGGCTGCCTGGTCGTTGGTATTACCGGTTCCATCGGCAAGACGACGACCAAGGACGTGCTCGCCGCTGTGCTCGCCAAGCGCTATCGTGTCTGGGCCACCAAGGGCAATTTCAATAACCTGATCGGCATGCCACTCACGGTGCTTTCCGCTCCGGCCGATACCGAGGTCCTGGTGCTCGAGATGGGCATGAACCATTTCCACGAGATCGAGCGCCTGTCCCAGTCCGCCAATCCCAACCTTGCCATCGTGAGCAAGATTGGTACCTCTCATATCGGCATTTTGGGTAGCCGCGAGAACATCGCCCGCGCTAAGGCCGAGATTGTCCAGGGTATGTGCGCCGCTGGCGACTTCTTGCCGCTGCTGGTTTTGGGCGGCGAGGACGACTTTACGCCGTTCATTCGCGATACGTTCGCCCAGCCTGCTGGTATCGACGTGATGCTGGCCGGCGTCTCGGACGATGATGAGGTCCGTGCCCGCGACGTTCGAGTTGATGACGAGGGCCGTCCGGTCTTTACGCTCGATTTTGGTCAGGGCGAGACACTCGATACCATGCTTGCCATCCCCGGCGTGCAGTCCGTCCCAAATGCCGTTAAGGCCGCCGCGGTTGCCTATCGCCTGGGCGTGACGCCCGAGCAGATCGATGCTGCCTTTAGGGGCCTCACGATCACCGGTCACCGCCAAGAGATCAAGCGCGCCAAGAGCGGTGCCCGCGTCATCGACGATTCCTATAACGCCAGTGCCGAATCCATGGCTGCTGGCCTCGATCTGCTGTGCTCGCTTTCGTGCACGGGGTCTCGCATGGCGATCCTGGGCGAGATGGGCGAGATGGGCGATGAGGCTCCTCGCATGCATGAGCTCGTGGGCGCCTATGCCGCCGCCAAGAAGCTCGACATGCTGGCGTGCGTGGGTGGTGAGCTGGCCCAGCTTATGGCCGATGCCGCGCGCATGATGGGCATGGACGAGGACCGCATCCAGGTGTTCTCCGATTATCAGCAGGTGCTCGACCGCATGGGCGGCGCGCTTGAAAAACATGATGTTGTACTGGTCAAGGGTTCCCGTTTTGTTGAGCTCGACCGCTTTGTGGAAGGTGTGTGCTAGCCCATGTTCGGCAATCCCTCGTATCCAACGTATCAGGCTTTTTTGGGGCTTGGCATCGCCGCTGCCATTGCGCTGCTGCTCATGCCGTGGTGGATCAAGCTGCTCAAGGTCGAGGGTATCGGCCAGCAGGTTCGTGCCGACGGCCCCAAGCGTCATTTGGTTAAGCAGGGAACGCCCACCATGGGTGGCGTTGTCATCCTCGTCGCGATCTCGCTGACCTGCCTGCTGATGGGCAAGCTCACCACCGAGCTCGTGCTCGTGCTGCTCGCCACGCTGGCGACCGGCGTGCTGGGCCTGATCGACGACCTGACCTCCGTTACGCACGGGCGCTCGCTCGGTCTGACGCCTCATGCCAAGATGATCGGCCTAACCATTATCTGTGTCACCTTTACGGTACTTGCCGTCAACTGGTGCGGCGTCGCCCCCGAGATTCGTTTTCCCGGCGGCCTGACGATTGACCTCGGTGTTCTTTCGACCACCATCTGCGGCCTTTCGTTCCCGTGGCTCTACATTGTCTTTTGCTGGCTGATGATCGCCGGTCTTTCTAATGCCGTGAACCTGACCGATGGCCTTGACGGTCTTGCTGGCGGCACCTCCATGATCGCCATGCTCGCCATGGCTGCCATGGCGTTTTTGCACGGAGACTTGAACCTGTCCATCTTCTGCACCGCGTGTGCCGGTGCCTGCTTGGGCTTTCTGTGGTTCAACTGCTATCCGGCGAGCATCTTTATGGGCGATACCGGCTCGCTTGCCCTGGGCGCCGCGTTTGCCTGCACGTCCATCATGACCAACACCGAGGTCGTCTCCCTCATCATCGGCGGCCTGTTTATCGTTGAGACCCTGTCGGTCATGATTCAGGTTGTCTACTTCCACTTTACGCACAAGCGCGTCTTCCTTATGGCGCCCATCCATCATCATTTCGAAAAGAAGGGCTGGGCCGAGACCAAGGTCGTCATCCGTTTTTGGATTATCGCTGCGGCCTTTGGTGCCGTTGGCCTTGCTTTGTTCTTCCAGTTGGGATAGTGGTCTTTCATGCCTCTTGCTGATGTCTTTAGCCTGCTCGTTTTGGGTCAGGGCAAATCCGGTCTCGATGTCGCCCGCTGGGCGCTGGCACATCCCGAGCGCGTAAGCGCCGTTACCGTGTATGGCGGCGGCACCTCTGAGCCCAATGACGCCACGCGTGCGCTCGAGGCTGCTGGTGCGTCGTTTGTCTATGGGGCCGAACAGGTCGAGGGCGCCTATGACGTGTGCGTGACATGCCCGGGTATTTCGGAGTTCTCGTCCTTCTTTAAGGCGGGGCGTGAGCATGCCGCTCAGATTATGGGCGAGCCCGAGTTTGCCTATCGCTTGTCTCCCCAAAATTGGATTGCCATCACGGGCACCAACGGCAAGACAACTACCACGTCGCTGACTGATTATCTGCTCAAGGCCGCCTGTGAAGCCAGCGTGGCCGTCGGCAATATCGTTGAGCCGCCGGTGAACGAGATCGACGGCCGCGCACATAATGAGTGGTTTGTGGCCGAGCTGTCGAGTTATCAGATTGCTACGACCGCCGAGCTTCATCCTCGCGTGGCGGTGCTGCTCAACATCACGCCCGACCACCTGGGCTGGCACAAGAGCCACAAGAACTATGCGCTTGCCAAGATCAAGCTGTTTGACAATATGGTCGATGACGATCTGGCGGTTGTCGACGTCGAAGACGTCGGCATTCACGAGTTCGATGAGTACATCTACATGCCGGGCCGCCGCATCTGCAAGGTCGCTTTTGACGAGCCCGAGGGTGCAGACGCCGCCTTTGTGCGCGACGGCAAGTTGGTCGTCCGCCTGAAGGGCGTCGAGACTCAGCTTGTCGCCACTTCCGAGCTCAAGATCTCGGGCCATCACAATGTCATCAATGCCCTATGTGCTGCCACGGCTGCTTTGGCCGTCGGTGCCGATCCCGAGGGCATTTGCCGTGGTTTGGCATCGTTCCAGCCGCTGGAGCACCGCGTTGAGCCCTGTGGCGAGATCGATGGCGTGCGCTACGTCAACGATTCCAAGGCAACGAACACCGATGCAGTCGAAAAGGCCCTGACGGCGTTTCCCGACGACGATGTGATTTTGCTGCTCGGCGGCCACGATAAGGGTACGCCGCTTGCGGACTTTGCCCGCGTCGTTATGGACAACGTGCGCTCGGTCGTTTGCTTTGGCGATGCGCGCGAGCGCTTTACCGCCGCTATGGACGAGGCCGATGTCGATGGTGACGTGGATATCGCC
>RPYR01000212.1 GCA_008671285.1 Collinsella aerofaciens
ACTTGGCTTATCGGCGCGGGCGACCGCTATGGTCTTTTGGGCGAGAACGGCGCCGGCAAGTCGACCTTGCTCGACGTGCTCCAGGGCAAGATCGCGCCCCTGCGCGGTCGCGTGCAGATTGGCCAGACGGTGCGCTTTGGCGTGCTGTCGCAGCAGCTCGAGGAGCTCGAGCCCTACATGGGCGACACGATTCGCGAGGTGCTCAGCCATTATAAGAAGTACTACGTCATTGACGGCAAGGAGACTTCGCCCGAGAAGCTCTGCGAGCGTCTGGGCTTTACGACGCAGCAGCTCTGGAGCCGCATCGGCGATCTTTCGGGCGGCCAGCGCCGTCGCCTGTCGCTGTTGCTGACGATTCTGGACGAGCCCAACGTGCTCATCCTGGACGAGCCGGGCAACGACCTGGATACCGACATGCTCGCGATTGTCGAGGACCTGCTGGACGGCTGGCCCGGCACGCTGATCCTGGTGACGCACGACCGCTTTTTGATGGAGCGCGTGACCGACCAGCAGTGGGCGCTGCTCGACGGCCACCTGACGCATATGCCCGGTGGCGTGGACCAGTACCTGCGCCTGTGCAACGCTACCGCCGAGGGCGAGCCCGTGGGCGCGCCGAGCGCCAAGACCGGCACGTTCGACACCGGTGCCGCGGCAGCTGCGGCCGAAAAGCCCAAGTCGAGCGGTCAGCCCAACGGCCTGTCCAACGCCGAGCGCCAGAAGCTCCGCCGCGAGGTGAGTTCGCTCGAGCGCAAGATGGAGACGCAGCGCACCCGCGTTGAGGAGGCCGAGGCAGCAATGGCCCAAGTCGATCCCACCAACTACACGGCGCTCGGCGAGCAGCAGGCAAAGATCGACGAGGCTCACGCTGCCATGGACGAGCTGGAGATGGCGTGGCTCGAGGCGAGCGAAAAGCTCGAGGGCGAGGAGTAGGCGAGAATGATCAAAGCCGCGTTTTTCGATATCGACGGCACGCTGCTGAGCTTTAAGACCCACCGGATTCCGGCGTCGGCGCAGCAGGTGCTCGACAGCTTTCACGAGCAGGGGATTGCGTGCGTGATCGCCACGGGCCGTCCGACCTACCAGATGCCGGACTGGCTGTTCGACCTGGGCTGGGATGCGTACATTACGCTTTCGGGCCAGCACTGCTTTGATGCCGAGGGGGTTTACCGCAGCTGCCCGATCGATTCGGACGACGTCGCGGTGATTGTGGACCAGGTGGCGCAGGGGCGCTACGACTCGCTGTGCATGCAGGGCGAGAGCTCGTTTGTGAACCGCCTGTCCGAGCGCGTGGTGACGGCTGGCAGCAACGCGGGAATCGTCTACCACGAGGAGCCGTTTGAGCACGCCTTTGACGCACCGGTCTACCAGTTTTGCGCCTTTGTGGACCCGGTCGACGAGCATATCGTGACCGACGCCGTGTCGCATTCGCTCACCACGCGCTGGTGCGACCTGTTCTGCGACATTATTCCCGCTAACGGCGGCAAGGACCTGGGCGTGGCGGCGACGCTCGAGCGGCTTGGTATCGACGCGAGCGAGGCGATTGCCTTTGGCGACGGCGAGAACGACCTGTCGATGTTTGCCGCCGTGGGCACGAGCGTGGCCATGGGCAACGCACAGGACACGGTGAAAGCTGCGGCGACCTATGTGACGACTGCCGTGGACGACGACGGCATCTACAACGCTGCGAAGCACTTTGGACTCGTGTAGCTGCGGGCCGGCACCTGGCACCTGGGGACACTCCTTGAGGGGCGTCCCCATTTTGTTTTCGTCCCGCACGTTTTGTGAAACACGGCTAACTTATAGGCAAAGTAGTAAGACATGGGCAACTTTTGCGGTAAAGTTAGCCGTGGAAAGTATCCAAAGGCTAACTAGCAATCATCGCGAAAGGCGGCCCATGGCCCTACGTGAATCCGGAGAAGACTATCTCGAATCGATCTACGTTCTGTCGGAACGTCAGGGCATCGTGCGCTCGATCGACGTTGCGGAGTACCTCGGCGTAACCAAGGCGAGCGTTTCCAAGGCCATGGCGACGCTGGAAAGCAACGGCTATGTCGAAATGGGCAAGCGCGACGTTCATCTGACGGAGCGTGGTCTGGAGGTCGCTCGCCAAATGTGGGAGCGTCACTGCTTTTTCGTGGGGCTGCTGGAGGATGCGGGTGTTTCGGCTGAGGTCGCGTCGCAAGAGGGCTGCCACATGGAGCACTGCCTGAGCGAGGAGAGCTTTGAGAAGCTACGGGCGATGTTGGGTCGGGAAGATGCAGCGGGTCCAACAACAGAAGCCTAACTGTCCCACAGTAGCGCGGAGTTCACGCAAAGCGCGAACCAGCGACTGGGACCAGCGGCCCTTTCGGCCAAGTCCATTTCAGCAAAGGAACCCTGCCAGCAAGCGATGCCCAAGAACCACCAGCAACGTCACCGTAGGCCGGGGCCGGGCTTGGTTTTGAAAACACTCCGCAGCGCGAGGCCCGTCTTTCCGTTGCTCCGCAGGAGCAGGAAAGGCGGGCCTCATGCGTGAGGACGTTTTCAAAACCAAGCCCGGCCCCGGCCGGAGGGACCACGAGTGCTACAGGTTCTTGACACCCATCGCGCGCATGGCGTTCAGGATGGCGATGATCGCCACGCCCACGTCGCCGAACACAGCAAGCCACATGTTGGCGATGCCGAGCGCCGCAAGCACTAAAATCAGCAGCTTAATACCCAGCGCAAAGATGATGTTCTGCCAAACAATCGCCATGGTCTTGCGCGCCACGCGGATCGCGCGGGAAATGTTGGACGGCTTGTCGTCCATGAGCACAACGTCGGCGGCCTCAATTGCGGCGTCGGAACCCATGGCGCCCATGGCAATGCCAACGTCTGCGCGGGTGAGCACGGGCGCATCGTTGATGCCGTCGCCGACAAAGGCGAGCTTGCCCTTGCCCGATTCGGCTGCCAGCAATGCCTCGACGCGCTCGACCTTGTCGCCCGGCAGTAGTTGCGCGTGGAACTCGTCGAGCCCCAGCTGCTTGGCCACCGCAGCAGCCACTTCCTCGCGGTCGCCCGTGAGCATGACGGTGCGCTTGACGCCGGCGGCGTGCAGGTCGCGGATCGTCTGCTCGGCGTCGGCCTTAACGGTGTCTGCAATCACGATGTGGCCGGCGTAAACGCCGTCAACGAGCACATGGAGGATCGTGCCGACAACCTCGCAATTGGGAGCGTCGATACCGGCCGCAGCAAGCATCTTGGCATTGCCAACGACGACGTGCTTGCCGTCGATGGTTGCCGTCACGCCGTGGCCCGCGTCGTTGGTGGAGTTGCTAACGCGCTTGGGGTCGACCTCGCTCTGGTAGGCGACACGCACGGACTGCGCGATGGGGTGATCGGAGAACGACTCCGCAAGGGCTGCGACTTCAAGCAACGACTGCTCGGTGTAGCCAGCCTCGGGGTGTACCGCGACCACCGAGAACGTGCCGTTGGTGAGGGTGCCTGTCTTGTCAAAGACGACGGTGTCCACATCGGCGAGCGTCTCGAGATAGTTAGAACCCTTGATGAGAACGCCCAGCTTGGAGGCGCCGCCGATGCCGCCAAAGAAACTGAGCGGCACGCTGATCACCAACGCGCACGGGCAGCTGACGACCAGGAAGGTCAGGCCGCGCAGGATCCAGTCGGACCAGGCGCCGGTGACCAAGCCGCCGCCAAGCGCGAGCACCGCGGCAGCGCCGGTGACGGCGGGCGTGTAGACGCGGGCGAAGCGCGTGATGAAGTTCTCGGTGCGCGCCTTCTTTTCGCTGGCATTTTCCACGAGCTCCAGGACGCGTGCGACGGTGGACTCGCCAAAGGGCTTGGTGGTGCGCACGTGGATGAGGCCCGTCATGTTGATGCAGCCGCTGATGATGTCGTCGCCGGACTTGGCGGGGCGGGGGATTGACTCGCCCGTGAGAGCGGCGGTGTCGAGCTGGGTTTCGCCCTCGACGATGACGCCGTCGATAGGCACGCGCTCACCGGGCTTGACCACGATCACGGTGCCGACGGCGATGTCATCGGGGAAGACCTGCTCGAGCGTGCCGTCGGGCTGCTCGACGTTAGCGTAGTCGGGCGCGATATCCATCATGGCACTGATCGACTTGCGGCTCTTGCCCACGGCGTACGCCTGAAACAGCTCGCCGACCTGGTAGAACAGCATGACGGCGGCGCCTTCGGCCATGTGCGGGTCGGTATCGGGGAAGAGCACCATGGCAAACGCGCCGATGGTCGCGACGGCCATGAGGAAGCTCTCGTCGAAGGCCTTGCCGCGGCGGATGTTATTGAATGCCTTTTGCAGTACGTCGTAGCCGGCAATCAAAAACGGTATGAGGAACAGCATAAAGCTGGCGTAGATGTCGCCCGGGGTACCGAATGCGGCGGTGAGGGTGCCGAACTCATCGAGGGCGTACACCACGGCAAAAATGCCCAGCGCTACCACGATGCGGTTGCGCTTATGCTCAAGGGACTCTTTCTTCTTACGCTTCTTCTTTTTCTTTTTGGGATCGGCGGTGGTCATGACTCGTATCCTCCCATTTGAATGAATGAACACTCGCTCATATAATTTCGCGAGCAAAGGCCGCGGCAAGCGCGGCCTTGCAGGTTGGCGTAAACCCGGGCTAGAGAATGATCTCGCAGTCCGGCTCGGCGTCGGCCGTAAACTCTACAACGCGGTTGAGTACCTCGTCGAACTCGGCGTCATCGGCTTCGAGCGTCAATTTTTGGGTCATGAAGTTGACGGACACGGATTTGACGCCCTCGAGCTTGGCCAGCTCGTCCTGAAGCTCGCGCGCACAGTTGGCGCAGTCGATTTCGTCGAGCTTGAACTGCTTTTTCATGGGGGTTCCTTTCTCTGTATTTGCGGCTTGGATGCAGGCCGCGCTGGTACCGTGGTTGGTCGCTATTCGCAGATGTGGCTCATGCCTTGGTTGAGCATGGTGTAGAAATCGTATTACGCCATATAATTAAAAAAAATACGCACGTCGAGCCGGAATTTAACCAGGTGCGACTGCTTGAGTGTGCGCAGCTGGTGCGACACCGCGGACTGCGAGGTTTCGGTCGCTTCGGCGATGTCTGCCACGCAGAGCTCGCGGCCCATGAGGGCATAGAGGATCTTGATGCGCGTGGTGTCGCTGAAGACCTTGAACAGGTCGGCGAGGTCGTAGAGAAGCTCCTCGTCGGGAAGGTCCTCGGGCGAGCAGGTGGTCGGGATCGCGGGTTCGGTGGCCTCGATGTCGAGTTTCGTTTCATCAACGCGGATGCTCATTGCAATATCCTTTCATATGAACATGCGCTCATATAACTTGCTTTCGATTATATGAGTGTATGTTCATATGTCAATACAATTTGCGTTAATTTCGATGACTGCTTGCCGCCTCTGCGATTTTCTGTGGGTTGGGAGACATCGACGCAATGCTCGCCAACATATTTCGAGATGTTCGGCTAGCATGCTAAGAAAGCCACCTTGAGAAGCATTAGAACTGTTCATATTTGTACTTTATCGTGTCAAATACCGCGAGAATCAGTTCTTCCTCTACGGGAGTTCCTGCAGAATCAGTTTTATCTAAAGTTATATTGAGCATTGCTGCAGCCAATCTGGCACATCGGTGGCCGAATAAGTCGAAAAATGTAGGTGGACATCCGCAGAGATCGCCTTTAGAAGAGCGAATTCTCAATTAGATCAATAATCGTGTCGTCTTCCGTGCGGTTTTCATCGATTTTTGCGAACATGTCGCATTCCCAAGCCCCATTGATTTCCTCAGCAAGGGCCCCGACGTGTTGCATGTCGTCGGGTTCGGGCACATCGTTGATGCTCGGGTCATCAGCTTGCGGATATTGGCTTGCAATTTCGCGCTTGGCGGCCTCTTCTTCTTTGAGTGTCTCCAGGACGCGGCGACCGTATTCGAAGTAGCGCCGCAAGACAAATTGACGAAGAGTTTCTTGCAGGATGGCGAAGTTATCCGGGAGTCGACCGGGCCATATCTTCTCGCGAATGCGAATCGCTTCCATGACCCGTTTAAAAGCGGACTGTTTGAAAAACGAATGACGATTAACTGTGATAACGGCATATCCCATGTTTCGCAGCGTGTTTCGGCGCTCCTCGTCAATTGATTGCTGCTCGGGTTCGTCGTGGTAAAAGCCGTTGTATTCGATATCGGTCATCGAATTTTCGAGCAGCGCGTCGAGGTAGAAAACCGTCCGTCGCGTTAGGGCGGCGTATCTTTTGGGGACTGGGATCGGATAATCCGTTTTGATAGCGCGTATGGCTAAGCCACCCATTGACTTGGGCATTGTCAGCATCATGACAAACGCCGTTTCGAGTGGGGAGCGACAGCCTTCGTGTACATAAGAAAGTGCCTTAAGTGCTTTATTAGATCCACGATACCCCGGTGCCTCTGAAAAGAAGGCTCTGAGCTCTTCAACGCTGGTTAGGGCTGGGCGCTCGCGATATTGAGTTTCGTCGGACGTTCCAAGCGCGTAGGAGCCGCAGATTTCAAAGTAATACTCAACGAGCTCCGAAAGGTTGAGGTCGGCTGTTGCTTCTAACGCGCACAGCTTGATATCGACGATGTAGACGTTCGGCTTGAGTTCTAGGTAGCTTTCTGCATCAAACGTATAGTGCGTGCAGTGGCAGATGCAGCCCTTGCGGTGCCTTTTGGCATTATTGGAAAACGTCAGCACATGGATACGTTCAGAATCGACATTCTTTCTGTTGAGCCATGCTCGTGCCGCTTCCAGGTCGGACGTGGTCGGCGCAGACACCCTGATCTTTTCCATAGGTATGGGACCGGTCGCGTAGCTTGCGAGCGAGTTGGCTGTTTGGTATACAGCGCGTGCCGTGGTATGTGACAGAATGATTCCCATACGCGCATGATGGCATAGCGGACGCCGCATACGCCCGAAACTTCGGGCAACGGTATTGGGGCGCGGCTTATCTTCTGCGAACGGTGGGTTTTTGAGCTGTCGTATTGAGGGAGCAGCTTTGGCTGGGGAGGTTTCTGCCGGCTGCCCCTTTTTGATGAACTTTAGTTGCGGATTCGTAGCTTCTAAGCGTTTTTGCCGACCGCTCAGATGCCTCACCAACATAATTTGAGTTATTCGGCCTTATCCTATACAAATAGGTGCGATCGCAACGTCCTATTCGAATTGATTCAGGTAGATTTATGGGGCTTGGTTGCGAAATTAAGGCGATTTTAGCTTCGATTGCGGTTCAAGGGGCCTTGACTAGTGGTTCAGCTGGCCGAACAACTCGAAAAATGTAGGTGGGCCAACCTGCCGACTATGTGAAGCACGCGTATTTGCTCGTTTTGATGAAAACTAGGGTGCAGCCATAAGGCTGCGCCCTAGTTTACTGCGTGTCGGTGTGCCCAGACGGATTGCGCTGTGCCTGGCAGGCGCTCCCGCAGATGGATCGGTTATTTCGCGAATAGGTTCTTGAGGTTGAACTCGGCTTGGACGGTGCGGAGCATGAGGTCGGTGTCGTCCAGGCCCAGATGCTGCTCGTTGGCGTCGGCGGCGAGGGTTCCACGGCGGCGCGCCCAGTTCTCGAGCGCGGCGGGGGCGGATTCGCGGGGGAGCGAGCGGACGTCGGCATCCAGGCTGCGGCAGATCTGGCGCGAGTCGATGACGATAATCTTGCCGGCACGACGCGCCTCGGCGTAACCGTCCAGGTGAATCTTGAACCAGCTGTCCTCAAACGCGGCGTTGTGTGCCATGTACGGGTACTTCTTCATGAGCTTGAGCAGCTGCTTCTGCAGCTCCTTGTTCTCGCGGAACGGCTCCTTTCCGTCGATGTCGTCCCAGGTGATGTGGTGGATATTCGACAACGGCACATCCTCGCCGCGGTAGATATCGGGCAGGCCGCAGTAGTGTGCCTCGGCGTCGTGCGGGACGGCGTCGCTGGTGAGCTCCATGATCTCCCAGCCCACGTTGATAATGTAGCCGCGCTCGGGCGCACGTCCGGTGGTCTCGATGTCGATGCCGAGCACCGTGCCCTGGATAGGCTTGCGGGCGTACGCCACGCCGAGCGCGTCGCGGTCGCCGCGGATTTCGCGCATGACGGACGCAGCGGTACGCTTTTGCATCTTGCCGATGGCGGCGCAGGTGTCGGCATCGGACAGGCCGCGCGAAAGCGTCGCGGGCGTCACGTTGCGCAGGCGTGCCTCGCCAATTTGGTCGCACAGGTCGCGGTTGCGGTCAGCCAGGTCGCGCACGGTGGCAAAGTCGAAGCTGGGGTCGCCCTCGGCGGTAAAGTACTCGGTTTCGAGCACATTAAGGGCCTCCTCGCCCTTCTGGCGCTCGGACTCCATGGCGCCGTGATCGCCATAGATAAACATGGGAATAAACGGCTGGCGCTCGTATTCGAGTGCTTGTGAAACGTTCATACAACTGCTCCTTGGATGGGCCGCGTCGTGCGGCTCAGTGTCATTAAGATGTGGCGAGATGATAGTTTACCATGGGCAACTATTGGCATCGCGCCTAGGACAACTACAATACCCTAGTTGACCGCTAGGACTTTTACAATGCTGCCGAAAGACACGAAAGGTTCCATCCGTCATGGATTTGCTGATTGATATTCTGCTCGACGCCGGCAAGGACACGCTCTCGCTGGTACCGTTCTTATTGGTGACATATTTGGCCCTCGAGACCCTGGAGCACGTCGCGGGCGACAGCGTTAACGGCGCCATCAAGCGCGCCGGCGCCGCGGGTCCCGTGGTTGGCTCGTTGCTGGGCATGGTGCCGCAGTGCGGCTTTTCGGCAATGGCGGCAACGCTGTACGCCGGTCGTGTCGTGACCTTGGGCACGTTGGTGGCGGTGTTCCTTTCGACCTCCGATGAGATGCTGCCGCTGTTGCTCGCCGAGCAAGTTCCCGTGCAGACCATGGCGATGTTGCTCGCCTCGAAGGCGCTGATCGCGCTGGTCACGGGCTTTATCGTGGATGCGGCTATCCGCGGCCTTCGTCGTAATGCCCGCGCGCATGCGGCGATTCGCCGTACCGTGCTGGGGACCGCTGCCAATCCGGCTCATGTGAACTGCGCGCACGACGACCATACCGGGGGCGACATCATTGATGAAGTGGCCGAGGCGGGCGTAAGTGCTGATCACATCCACGAGCTGTGCGAACGCGATCATTGCGGCTGTGACGAGGATGAGGACGAGCACGGGCACGACCACAGCCACGATCATGGTCACGCGGACGAGCACGAGCGCCACCACGACCACAGCCACTCCTACGAGGGCGCGCCCATCGTGTCGATCATCCGCAGCGCGATCTCGCATACCGTGCAGGTGTCGGTATTCATTTTCCTGGTGACGCTGATTCTGGTCGCCGTGCTCGAGACCTTTGGCGAGTCGGCGATCGAGCAGTTCCTGCGCGGCAACGAGACGCTTGCGGTCCTGGGCTCGGCGCTTGTCGGCCTGATTCCCAACTGCTCGGCCAGCGTCGTCATCACGCAACTGTACCTGGAAGGCGCGCTGCAGCTGGCCCCGATGCTCGCCGGCACGCTCATTTCTGCCGGCGTGGGCTACCTGGTGCTGTTCCGCACCAACCGCAGCGCCCGCGAAAACGTCGTGTTCCTGGTCATGATGTACGTCATCGGCGCCGGCTGGGGCCTTATCCTATCCGCCGTTGGCCTTTAAGTAGATTATTGGGACATGTCTTACGATCTACCCCTGTGACCAGGGCATTCCCCGCTGCCAAAACAAAAAGGTAGATTTTTAGGCATGTCCCAAAAATCTACCTTGGTTAGCGCAGCAGCTCGGTGAGGTTGCGCTTAAAGCGGGCCCGGTCTTCGCTGGTAAATGCCGCCGGACCGCGAGTGCGACCGCCGGCGCGGCGCACCTTCTTTTCCTCGTGGCGAATAAACAGTTGCATGTCGATGGTCGCCTTATCGTAGACGCGCCCGCGCACGCCGATGGCGGCGGCATCGCGCCCGAGCACCATGCTCGCCAAGCCAATGTCCTGCGTCACGACTACGTCGCCCGCCTGCAGGCGTTCGACAATGGCAAAGTCGGCGCTGTCGGCGCCAACGCTCACATCGAGCGTCGTGACCCAAAATCCGCGTCGCGCGTGCTCAGCATCGCGCGGGTCGTCGCGGCGAATGTGCCGTTCTAGGTTTTGCGTGCTGTTGCCGGCGATAACGACGGCAACGCCCGCCCGCCGCGCGCAGTCAATCGACTCGCGCGTGACCGGGCAGGCGTCTGCATCAATAAAGAGCGTTCGCGGCATCTAGTGCACCAGTTTGCCAAATTGAATAGCGCGAACAATCAGCGTTACGCCAAACACCAGCAGTGCGGCGCCGCTAAAGATGACGAGCATCTTGGCCGACCACAGCGGATAGATAAACACGAACATGCCGGCGATGATGGAGAGCGCGCCGCTCAGGATGGCGAGGGCACGGTTGGACGAAAGCTCGGACTCCAGAATGGACATGACACCTTCGACGATCCAGCCAAAGCCGGCCACGATAACCACCATCGTGGTGAGCGTCGCGGTCGAGAAGGCCTGGTTGCGCAGGATTATGACGCCGCCCAAGATAATGAGTAGGTTGGAGATGATGCTCGTCACGCGCCAGCCGGTGGGCAGCAGTGGCTCGAAAACAGCGGTAAACAGCCTGATCGCGGCCGTGATCACAAAGTAGAAGCCCAAGACGGTCGTTAGGAAGACGAGGGACTTGGCGGGCGCAAACAGCAGTGCGATGCCGGCGACGAGCGCCAAGACGCCCGTGATGGCGTAAATCCAGCGTACGGCCTTGACGGCTTTGCCCGCCATGCTTTTCTCGTCAAATCCAAACTGGCTCGATTTTTGGTCATCGTTCTTAAAGATGCCCATAATGTCTCCTTTCCGTGCGGCGTAAGCCTTGATCATTACAACCAGTATCGCCTAAAGGCGCTGGCGTATGGGTCGGGGAGGGCGGAACGTAACCCAAAGGCCCCGAATTGTTTCCGTTGTTCCCCACGTCGCGATTTTCTATTCAACAGGTGTAGAACATTGCAGCCCTGTTCGTTATTGCCTACGTTTTAGGTTAGATTTTCCTAAGAACAATTGCCCGAAATTGGGGGTCCCTATGAACGAAGCAGTTCCCGCAGCGCCGGTAAGCGCTGAGTCGATGGCAAAGCAGGGTTGCGAAAAGCTCGGCTTGGACGCGTTTGATGCGTTGGTTCGCTGCGCCCGCACGTGCCGTCGCTTTGACGAGTCCATGCGCGTGCCGCGTGAGCTTTTGCTTGAGCTGGCGGAGCTGGCGCACCTGACTCCCTGTGGTGCCAATGCTCAGCGTCTGCGTTTTCATGTGGTAAGCGGTGCAGAGGACTGCGCGCGTGTATTTGACGAGCTCGCATGGGCCGGCGCACTTAAGGATTGGCCGGGTCCTGCCGAGGGCGAGCGCCCGACCGGCTACATCGCGATTCTGGCTGAGCGCGCCGTTCCGGGCAAGCCTGCCGCTCCCATTACCGAGGTCGACACGGGCATTGCCGCGCAGACGATGATGCTCGCCGCCCGCAGCGCTACGCCCGAGGTGGCAGCCTGCATGTTCAAGGCCTTTACGCCCCATGCGATCGATGCCATGGGGCTCGATAACGACAAGTATGAGCTCAAGCTGATCATGGCCTTTGGCGTTCCGGCCGAGATACAGGTGATCGATGCGATCGATTCCAACCCCGATGGCTCCATCAATTATTGGCGCGACGAGGCACAGGTGCACCACGTACCCAAGCGTTCGCTCGCCGACGTGCTGGTGTAGTTGAGCGTCACCGCGGTGTGATCCGGCGGTAAACCACCACAAAGGTACCTGTCCCCTTTGCGGTGGTGCGAGAGGAGGGCGTGTGGCAGATTTGTATTTAGTGCGGCATGGGCAGACTGAGCTCAACGTGCAGAACATTTTGCAGGGTGGGCACGATTCGCCGCTTACGGCGCGCGGGCGCGAGCAGGCGCTGACGGCGCGTACGGCGTTTGCGGCGCGTGGCGTGGCCTTTGATCATGTGTATTCCTCGCCGTTGGGCCGGGCGCGGCATACGGCTGAGCTTATCGTTGGCGAGGACCGTTCCATTGAGCTGGTCGATGACCTACGCGAGTGGCATTTGGGCTCGCTGGAGGGTACATCAAATCGTGATATGCCGCCGCAGCCCTGGGGTGATTATCCGGTCGCGTTTGGCGGCGAGTCGGAAGTGCAGCTCCAGTCGCGTATGGTCGCGGTGCTGTCGCGCATCATGGCCAGGCCGCAGCACGACTGCGTGCTGGCGGTTTCCCACGGCTCAGCCTGCCAGGAGTTTCTTGAGTATGTGACTGGCAGGGGAGAGCTACCCGACAACGGAGCCGTGCTTCATTTTGGCTATTGCGACGGGGCGTTTTCGCTCCTTGATTGGTAACGAACGAAAGGACCCCTATGAATAAAGACCTGTATCTGGTTCGTCATGGGCAGACAATATTCAACCTTAAGCTCATCATTCAGGGTTGGAGTGACTCGCCGCTCACGCAGCTGGGTTGCGACCAGGCGGCGCGCGCCGGCATGTTTTTGCGCGCACGCGGCATTGGGCCCGACCACGTCTACACCTCTACGCTTCATCGCACCGAGCAGACTATCGCCAACTTGTGGCCGGGCTTGGCGTACGAGCGCCTGGACGGCCTGCGTGAGTGGTTCTTTGGCGACTTTGAGGCCGAGCGCGTGATGCTCATGCCCAGGCGCCCGTGGCGCGACTTCTATCGCCAGTTTGGCGGCGAGGGCCAGATGCAGGTGCGCGAGCGCATGGTGGCGACGTTGACCGATCTTATGCGACGCCCGGACCACGAGTGCGTCCTCGCGGTGAGCCACGGATCGGCCATCAAGGAGTTCATGGACCACGTGAAGGGTGCGGCGGCCGACGAGCGCGATCGTGTGCCGGGCAACTGCTCGGTGCTGCACTTTGCGTTTGACGACGAATCCGACACGTTTGAGTTGGTCGAAGTCTTTACGCAGGAGGATTACGCGCGCGAGCTGGGGCTTGAACCACTTGTGGCGGCAGCAGGCCCGCAACGGGGATAACGCGAGCGTGGCGGCACGGGTCGCTGGCATAACTTCTCGACGCAAAAGGGGCGGAGATGCATGTACCTGCTGCATCTCCGCCCCCTGTTTGTTGAGCTGCCGATTTTTGTGCCGGGCGCTTTGGTCTTGCTAGAACCGTGCGACCTGGTGCGTGAGCAGACCCGTCGGAACCTGCGGCGCGGCGCCGCTGACCTGCGCGGCGGGGAAGAGCGCAGCTACGGCAAAGTTGAACGGCTCTTTGCCCGTGTAGGTGCCGGCGGCACGTGCATCGTCGGCCAGGAGCTGTGATGCCCCGACTAGCGCGACAGCGTAGGCAGGGTCGTCGGCCAGTGCCGGCTCCGGCGCCTGGTCGAGCATGGCGCGGATGGCCCCGACGGCGTCCTCGCGCTTGACCTCCCACACGCGGTGCGTAATGCCGGCGGGGTCGGTGACGGCATAGAGTGAAGCGCCCTCTTTTGCGGCGCCGAGGATGATATCCATGACGGGAGAGGCTTCGTAGACAAGCGTTACGGGACGGGGCTGTACCTTGAGGTCGGCGATTGCGCGCGCAGCGGCGGTCGTATCGGCGGCAACCGCGTCGCCGCCCGCCAGCGCACCAACCGGGCAGATCGCCACGACACCCGTCACACGTCCCGGCTCGCCCGAGCATTCGTACACGTAATACGCCGCACCCGGGTCCTTGAGCATCAGACCATCGGCAATGGCTCCGCGCAGAGCATCGTTGCCGCTCAGGATGCTGCCCATTGCAGGCAGCGCCTCGAGCACGCGGTCCTGAGCCGGGCGGATGCAGGGAAACGGAAGTGCTTTCATGGGCGGTCCTAACGCACGAGTCGGTTTGTTCGCGGCTTATTATGCCCCAACTTGGCCGCTCGCGTCCCAGAGCACGTTATCGGCGAGCGCGATTAGCACCTGCTGACAACGAACGATATCGGCGTGGGGCACATATTCGTTGGGCTTGTGCGCGAGCGCGAGCGACCCGGGACCGTAGCTCATGCAATTGCGGTTACCCGTCTTGCCGGCAATGACGGCAGTGTCGGTGTAGCCGGTAAAGAAGCCGACGGTCGTGTCCGCGTCCGTCACGTCATCGGCGGCACGCTTGAGCGCTGCTAGAAGGGGAGAGTTCGGGTCGCGCTCGATGGCGGGGCGGTCGCCCGTCACGGTGTAGCTGCCATGGCAGCCGGGAACGGCGGCTTCGGCGACGGCGATGGCCTGCTCTACCATGCGCGTCGCGGCGGCCGTATCGGTCGGCGGGGTCAGGCGCATATCGACCCAGACCTTGGCGCGGTCGGGCACGACATAGGGGCGATATCCGCCCTCGATTTGGCCAAACGTGATGGTCGAAGACCCCAGCTCATCGTGCGCGGGCAGCGCCACAAACGCGCGACGGAGCGAACACACGACCTCGGCCATGGCGGCGACGGCATCCGCGCCCTTCCACGGCTGGCTCGCATGCGCCGTCACGCCAGCCATTTCAATCTCGAACCACGTACGCCCCTTGTGCGCCACCTGGATCTGTCCGTCGGTGGGCTCGGTGTCCAGCACCCATTCGCGCGAACCGACCCAGCCGGCATCGATGGCTGCCTCGGAGCCTCGCATAAAGTCTTCCTCGTCGACCGAGCAGATGAGCGAAAAGCCGCGGCGGGGCAGCGCGCCATCCGCCGCCACGCGCTCGAGCGTATGGACCAGTGCGGCAATGGCACAGGCCAGACCGCCCTTCATGTCGCAGGCGCCGCGGCCGTAGAGCTTGCCGTCGCGCACGACCGCCCCGAGCGGCGTAATGTCCGCGTCCCAGCCGTCGCCCAAGGTGACTGTATCCATGTGGCAGATGTAGACGAGCCGTGGCTCGTCGCTCAAACCGGGCACGGTGACCATGAGATTGCGGCGTCCGGTCAGCACCTCGAGTTCCTCAACCTGCACGGCATGGAGCACCGGATGGCTCAACCGCTCCAATTGAGCCTCAACAAACACTTTGATATAGCGTTCAATCTCGCCCTCATACGCACCTGGGTCGGAACTGTCGATCCGCACGAGCCCTTGCGTAAGCCGCCAAGCAAAATCTGTATCAACCATAGGCACCTCACAGATAGTTAGGTCAACATACAGATTGTATGCCAAGAAGCGGCTCAGTGCATTTAATGGAGCGCTCACAAAAATGGGGGCGCCTCTCGTGCGAAAGGCGCCCCCGCGGGCATTCAATGTCAGCGACGGGCAGGCCACATGGGGAACTGCCCGTCAGGTCAGTCGGCGCTACTTGATCACGCGCACGCGATACATCGACGGAATCTGCTTGAGCGCCTCGATGGTGCTGCTGTCCAGGTGCTCGTCGGTGTCGAACATGGTGTAGGCGTTCTCGCCAGCGGACTCGTTGGTCATACGCTGCACGTTGGCGTTGTCCTTGGCGAGAATGGCCGTGATCTGGCCGATCATGTTGGGCACGTTGGCGTGCAGGCAGGCGATGCGGCTTGCGGCGCGCGCCTTGCCCATGCTGCAGGCGGGGTAGTTGACGCTATGTGCGATGTTGCCGTTCTCCAGGTAATCCTTGAGCTCGCTGATGGCCATATCGGCGCAGTTGGCCTCGGCCTCGCCAGTGCCGGCGCCCGAGTGCGTGGTGATAAACGTGTTGGGCATCTTGACGGTCTTGGGCGTGGCAAAGTCGCAGCTAAACCAGCTGAGTTTGCCCGCGCGCAGGGCGGCGTCGACGGCGTCCTCGTCAATGATGGTCTCGCGTGCGTAGTTGATCAGCACGGCGTCGGGTGCCAGCAGGTTGATCTGCTCGGTACTGATCATGCCGATGGTGTCGGCCTTGCTGGGCACGTGCACGGTGAGGTAGTCACAGCCACGGCAGAGGTCCTCGAGCGTGCCCACGCGCTGCACCTCGCGGCTCAGCACCCACGCGTGCTCGACGGAAATGAACGGGTCGTAGCCGTAAACGTCCATGCCCAGGTCGACGCAGGCGTTGGCGACCTTGGAGCCCACGTTGCCCAGACCGATGACGCCGATGCGCTTGCCCTTGAGCTCGCGGCCCACAAAGGCCTTCTTGGCCTTCTCGGCATCGACCTGAATCTCGGGGTCATCGGCGTTGTTGCGCACCCAGTTCATCGACTGCACTACGCCGCGGCTCGAGAGCACCAGCATGCCCAGGACGAGCTCCTTGACGGCGTTGCTGTTGGCGCCGGGGGAGTTAAAGACGACGACGCCCTTCTTGGCGTACTCCTCGACGGGGATGTTGTTGACGCCGGCGCCGCAGCGG
>RPYR01000263.1 GCA_008671285.1 Collinsella aerofaciens
CATAATTAACAACTGACATATGAGTTTGATAGAACAGTTGCGAGGCGCTATGGAAGAATCGATGCACGTCGGCGAGCAGGAAACGAGCCTACAGGACCAGTCCTACCACACCATTCGACGCAAAATCGTCTACCTGGACTACAAACCGGGCGAAAAGCTGGGCGTCAAGCAACTTTGCGACGACCTGGATATGGGTCGCACGCCCGTGCGCGAGGCTTTGGTTCGCTTGGCGCAGGAAGGCCTGGTGCGCACCGTGCCCCAGAGCGGCACCTATGTCTCGCCCATCAACCTCACCCTTGCCGAGAGTGCCTGTTACATCCGCGAGCATCTGGAAAAGCAGGTGATTGTGGAGTGCTGTGCGCGCGCCACGTCGGCCGGCATCGAGCAGCTCGACCGCGCCATCGTGCTGCAGGAAAAGGCCATGGCCGAAGAGGATCGCATCGGCTTCTTTTTGAGCGACAACCTCATGCATCACATGATTTTTAGCATCGCATGTCGCAGCACCGTGTGGTCGTGGCTCGAAGAGACCAATGCCGACCTGGAGCGCTTCCGCTGGCTGCGCGCCGCCACGCAGGTTCTCGACAATCAGGACATCGTGAACGAGCACAAGCAGATTCGCCGCGCTATCGCCGGTCGCGACCCCATCGAAGCGAGCTTTTTGGTCAGCAAGCACCTGCATATGATGTTCCGCAACCAGACCGAGGTTCTGGACCAGTTCCCCGAGTACTTCGAGACCAGCAAGCTCCGCTAACCTGCCAAATTGGGACAGGTTCATTTTGGAAGGTTTTATCTGGGCAAATGAAACAAGGCCCGGCTCCGCTGCAACGGAGCCGGGCCTTGGTCGCCAGAATGGCGGAACCAACTACTCCACGGTAACGCTCTTTGCCAGGTTGCGGGGCTGGTCGACGTCGCAGCCGCGCAGGATGGCGACCTCGCGGGCGAGCAGCTGCAGCGGGACGCTCGCCGTGATGGGGCTGAACACGTCGCGGACTGCTGGCACGCGGATAATGCAGTCGGCGATTTTGTTGATCTCCTCGTCGCCCTCGGTGGCAACGACGATGACCTTGGCGCCGCGCGCCTTGCACTCCATAAGGTTCGACACGGTCTTGTCGTAGGTGGCACTCTTGGTGGCCACGGCGATGACAGGGAAGCCCGGGTCGATCAGGGCAATGGGGCCATGCTTCATCTCACCGGCGGCATATGCCTCGGCGTGCAGGTAGCTGACTTCCTTGAGCTTGAGCGCACCCTCGTAGGAAATAGCGGCACCCATGCCACGGCCCACGAACAGCGCCGACTGCGCGTCCTTGCACAGCAGGGCAGCCTCATGAACGGCCTCGGTTTGGGTATCCAAAATCCACTGGATCTGCTCGGCCGTATCGGAAAGCTCGCGGAACAGCATGCGCGCCTGCTTGGTGGTCAAGCGGTACTTGACCTGCGCCAGCAGCAGGGCCAAAAGCGTAAGGCTCACGACCTGGCCGATGAAGCTCTTGGTCGAGGCGACCGCGATCTCCTTGTTGGCCTTGGTGTAGATGACGCCGTCGCTCTCACGCGCCACGGGGCTGCCCACCACGTTGGTGATGCCGAAGACCTTGGCACCCTTGATGCGCGCGTCGCGAATGGCGGCAAGGGTATCGGCCGTCTCGCCCGACTGGGACACGGCAACGACAAGCGTCGTCGGCGTAATGATGGGGTTGCGATAACGGAACTCGCTGGCCGCCTCCACCTCGGTGGGGATGCGAGCCCAGCCCTCAATGAGATTCTTGGCAATGAGGCCAGCATGATAGCTGGTGCCGCAAGCGATCACGTAGACGCGGTCGATGTCGTTGAGTTCCTCGAGCGAAAGGCCCAGCTCGTCGATGTCGAGCTCGCCGGCCGGCGTCATACGACCAACCAGCGTGTCGCGCACGACGCGCGGCTGCTCGTGAATCTCCTTGAGCATAAAGTCGGGATAACCGCCCTTTTCTGCCATGTCCAGGTCCCAGTCGATGTAGGTGACC
Source organism: Collinsella aerofaciens (assembly GCA_008671285.1). The sequence continues at coordinate 1,998 of RPYR01000263.1, forward strand.
TTGGGCTCGATAACGTTGCCGGCCTCGTCGGTGTACTCGACGCCTGTGGGCGTGAGCTTGGCAAACTGACCGTCCTCGAGCACCACGACATCGCGGGTGGCGTCGATGAGCGCGATGACATCGGAGGCGACATAGGCGCCGGTCTCGCCCACGCCGACCACGATCGGGGAATCCTTGCGGGCCACGGCGATCACGCCGGGCTCGTCAGCGCACACGGCGGCCAGACCATAGGCACCGACCACGTGGGTGCAAGCCTCGCGCACGGAGGCCATCAGGTCGTGCGTCTCGGCATAAGCCTCTTCGATCAGATGCGCGAAGACCTCGGTATCGGTCTCGCTCTTAAAGTGGTGGCCGCGGCCCTCCAGCTCTTCGCGCAGCTCGGCGAAGTTCTCGATGATGCCGTTGTGGACGATGGCGATACGACCGTCGCAGCTGGTGTGGGGGTGAGCGTTAACGACGGAGGGCTTGCCGTGGGTGGCCCAACGGGTATGGCCGATACCGCAGGTAGCGTCGCTGTCGATGTTGGAAAGCTCGCTCTCCAGACCCGCGACCTTGCCCACGCGGCGGATGACGTCGAGGTGCGCCGCGGCGCCCTCGCCCACCTCGAGCGCGACGCCCGAGGAGTCATAGCCGCGATACTCCATACGCTTGAGGCCCGTGACCAGGATGTTCTTTGCAATATCAGAGCCGGTGTAGCCGACGATTCCGCACATAAGATAAATCCCTTCGTTCGCGTGACTGCAAGACGTCCACGCACAAGGGGCGCTGAGACGTATAACGTTCGAGTATTGTACTCACGCAAACGCAAGCTGATATACCAGAAGTGGTATCTCAACTTAGATACCACTCGATGCACACACGTCCAGCCGGTCCACACCACCACCCAGGTGCCCGCCCCCTCCGTGGTGGGCGCGCTGGCAATAGCGTTTGCCCAGATAAAACCTGCCAAAATAAACCTGTCCCTTTTTGGAAGGTTTGGGATGCTACAATCTGGCTTGTACTTGAAACGCATCAAAGGGGCCGCTATGGCAAAGGTAAAAATCAGCGACGTCGCGCGCGAGGCCGGGGTTTCGTTGGGCACGGTTTCCAACGCGCTCAACCACCCCGAAAAGCTGCGCCCCGAGACCCTCAAGCTCATCAACGAGACCATCAATCGCCTTGGCTACCTGCCCAACCAAAGCGCCCGTCAGCTCGCGGGCGGCGCCACCAAGTCCTTTGGCCTGGTGCTCCCCCGTCTCGATCACGGCTTTTCGCTCCAAATCGCCAGCGGCGCCCACAACGAGGCCCGCAAGCACGGCTACGACTTGCTCATCGCCAACGCCGATAACGACGATATTCTCGAGGACCATTACCTGCGCTACTTTATGGGCACCCAGATGTCCGGCGTCATGGTTCAGCCCATGGCATCCCCCGACTGGCACCCCGCCATGACCAAGATGCCCGTGCCGATCGTCCATCTGGACATCCATTGCTCCGAGCCCGGCTACTACGTAGCGGCCGACAACGAGGCCCAGGGTCGCATCATTGCCGAACTTGCTATCGCCCGCGGCACGCACCATATTGTCGTCGTCGGCCGAGCAGCATTTATGCAACTCACCCTGCGCGTCCTTGGCATTCATAAGGCGCTCGCCCTGCACCCCGATATCAAGATCGAAGTCATCGACGCCGGCGAATGGAATACCGCTGCCGACGGCTACGGCATCGGTGCCCAAATCGCCGAGCGCCCCGCGGACGAACGTCCCGATTTTGTCGTCGGCCTGACCGATGTGTTGGCCTCGGGCGTCGTTTCGGCACTGGTCAACAAGGGCATCTCTGTCCCCGGGCAAGTACGCGTGGCCGGATGCGACGGCAACCCGCTCGCTTGGAGCGGATCGGTCCCGCTCACTACGGTAGCGCCCCCGGGCTACGAGATTGGCCGCAAGGGTGTCCAACTGCTGATGGAGCAAATCGAGAACAAGGTCCCGACAAAGACCAAGCATATCCACGTCAGCTCTGCCGCGCGCACCGTCACCGCGGTCACGGCCATCGAGGACATCAACCGCCAAGAACTCGTGCGGCCGTTCCTGCTGGAACGCGCCAGCACCCAGGCAAGCAGCCAGACCGACGCCACGGCCATCAACCTCGGTGCGTATCTATAGCACGCCCGCAAGTATGCTAAGTCGCCGCTCAAGCAAAAGGGGCCCGACCATTGCCGGGCCCCTTTTGCTTGAGCGCAAACGTGAGCAATCGCTCGTTTCAACGCCGCAATTTTCTAGCGCACAGTCTTGATTGCCGCCGCCAGGTCGAACAACGTATCGAGCACGGCCTCGCAGCCATCCACCACGTCCTGCGGCAGCGGCACGATATCGGGGACGGCAAAGACATGGCAGCCGGCCGTAATGCCCGAGACGCAACCGTTGCGCGAATCTTCGACCACGGCACATTCCTCGGGAGCAAAGCCCGCGCGCTCGCAGGCGAGCAGATACATCTCGGGGTCGGGCTTGCCGTGCACGACGTCCTCGCCACACGTTACCGTTTCAAACTTGTCAAAGAGGCCAACCATCTTAAGGTTGCGCTCCGCCGTAACGAGGCGCGACGACGTCGCTAGACCCACGTGATAGCCCGCAGCCAGCAGCTCGTCTAGGCACTCGGCGGCGCCGGCCTTAAGCTCCAGCTCGGTCTTGACCATCTCGTCGCGAATCTCCTTGTGGCGGACATAGACCGCCTCGGTGGTTTCATGGCTGCCGTAATGCCTATCGAGGATGTCCATGACATCGGGCAGCGTGCGGCCGATAAACTGATGAATCAGCGCTTCATCAATCGCGAGCCCCAGCTCAGCGGCGCCTGCCTTCCAGGCCTTAATCCCCAAACGCTCGGTATCGACCAGCGTTCCATCCATGTCAAAAATAACAGCCTTGATCATATCGGTCCCCCATCGACTCTCGCTGTCGCGTTGCTGCAACTCTACCGCATTTGGCAACTTGTATATAACGTATATGCCATATTGCACTTTCGTTACACAGATAGAAGTCTTATGGCAAGTAACGCATTAGGATTATAGTTTTCGATCGAGTACTCAACGATAAGGAACGTTTCATGATTTTAGACACCACGGCACCCGCAGAGGAGCTTCAAGACAAGCTATCGGCGCTCGAACAGCTGCTTTTGGCATACGGGCGCGTGGCTATCGGGTTTTCCGGTGGCGTCGACAGCAGCTTTTTGGCCGCCGTATGCGCCCGCATCATGCCTACCAATACCCTCCTCGTCCATCTCACCACGCCGCTCATCGGCACGCCCGAGCAGGCTTCGTTTGAGCAGTCCGTTGATGGGCAGGCCAATGAGGGGCCGCATTTTAAGCTCCCCGTGCTCAATCTTTCGGTGGATCAGCTGCAGCTCCCCCAAGTAGCCTGCAACGATACTAATCGCTGCTACCACTGCAAGCACGCCGGCTTTACCGCCATCGTCAACCACGCCAAGTCGCTCGGCTTTCCCACCGTCATCGATGGCAGCAATGCAAGCGATCGCGGTGACTACCGCCCCGGCATGCGTGCGGCAGAAGAGCTCGGCGTACGCTCACCCCTTATGGAGGTCGGCTTTACCAAGGACGAAGAGCGCGAGCTGCTGCGCGCATGGGGCTATCCCGTTTGGAACCTGCCGGCGGGAGCATGTCTTGCCACCCGCGTCCCCACGGGCGAGGAGCTTACACGCGAGAAGGTCGATTTAATCCGCGCCTGCGAGGATTACCTGCACAATCTTGATCTGGCACAGGTACGCGCGCGCTTGGTCGGCGGCTGCATGCATATCGAGGCCGCACCCGCAGATGTCGCCAAGATTGCTGCCCTCGGTGGCAACGCCGTCGACGACAAGGGCAAGACCCCGCTGCCCGCCGCCATCGAGTCCGCGCTGCGCGAGCTGGGCTGCGACCATATCTCCCCCGAGGTCACCCCCTACATTCACGGCAACATGAACCTTTAGGTTACGCCGTTTTACAAACGGCGTAACTGCTCGGCGCTGCGCGGGCTCCGGACACGGCAATCTGACGTTCAACTTCACGGGCGCGACCAAAAGGTCAGCGCCCGCTTGTTTCACGTCACCTTACCGCACCCGGAGACCGCTCGCTCGCATATGCTCAACCTGCACTGCGTTAACTGACCCGCCAATAAGGGACAGGTTTATTTTGGCAGGTTTTATCTGGGGAAATATCGCGAGGCAGTCGCCCCCCCCTAGCACCCATCTCACTTCGAGAGACACAAGAGGGGCGACTCGGCTGCATCTACTTCTTCCGATAGCGGCGGTTGCGGCTCGTCGATGAACCCATTACTTCGATGAGTCCTTTATCCGCCATTTTTGGCAGATGGTAGCGGACGGACGAAATTTTGCCCCCCGATGCAACCGCTATTTCTCGCGCCGTCATATCCACTTCGGCTCTGAGAGCCTCCAGGATCCTATCCGCTGTCGAAGCTGACGATTCTCTGCTCATATCGATAATCTCAAACGTGTCTTTGCCACATTTTGACAGGACATGTTTATCGACAAGATTCCCGCAGATCAGGCGAATGTCATCCGAATCCCACTTCAGGGCCTCTCGTATTTTTTGAACATCGCATACGCACCCATGCTCCCGCATAAACATGAGCAATGTTTCCTCGCGATCCGTCAGCTCGGTGCCCACATGGCTCTGAATCCACGTGCGGTTTTCAGCAAGCTCCGCCCCGTGCCGGGAAAGCAGCACCGTAAACGAATCGGCCTTAACGATAAATTTCGGCCTTCCAAGCGAACGAGACTCCATCTCGCGAATCATAGCCGGGATACCAGATCCCTGGCTTTCTGCAACGGGCCCCTCGGCATGCTCTAACGGCGTCGCCCCCATTAGGCTCATGAGCTTTGGGTTTCGGCAGCGCGATTCCCCGTCTGCAAGATTGTCCACCGTCTTTCCGCCCCAAAGCCCACCGGGGTTTTTGATCTCTATTCTGTCTGGATAGATATCGACACTCACGGCCTGCCCCACAAACATGGGCGAATATTCTCGATGGATGCAGGCGTTTGCCAAGGCCTCGCGCAAAACCTCCTGGGGAACTTCCCAATCCTCCCTTCTGCCAGCGCCTTGCACTATCGCCGCTTTGCGCAAGTTCCGTCCAATCGCGACAAGGGCATCTTCGATGCAAGCCGGAATCGGGCCATCGCACAACTGGCGGTCAATAAACCGGGGTTGCCCGGGTGCAGATTTTTCCACATCGGAATGAACGGCGACATCAATCATGAGTTTGGGATAGAACTGCTGGGGGTAAATTCCCGCCGACAGAAGCCCTGCGAGCTTCACCGCACCATCCTTTGTAGTGATATTGAGTCTGACCAGCTGTTTTTCCAGCGTATCGGCCCCGCGCAAAACGCGGGGGGTCTGCAGCCGGCGATTTGCGATAATAGACCGCACGACATCTGGATCCAAATCCTCGACTGTTGCCTCCGAAACCACCGTGCCGTCTGCATCGCTCGGAAGCAACGCACTCTGCAGCTCATATAGCTCAGCGGGTGACATCTTGATATCTTTATCATCCACGCGCTTGTAGCTACCGTTCTGCACGCCGCGCGCGCCGATATAGCAAGGCTTCGCTTTAAGCTCAAGTTCAAAGATGCGCACCAGAAGCACCTGGAGCCCGTCGACCTCGCCTCGATCAAGCTCGTACCGTGGCGCATGGGTCACCACTGCCGCTGAGCCTCCGTCTCCGATACCCGAAACAAACTGATCGCGCACCCTATCGATAGCAAAGTTAGCCGAAGGAACAAATCCTTCGGCTTCGTTTAGGCCCAAAATAATGAGCCCACCCGCAGTGTTCGCAAAAGCGCTCACTGTCTCCCATACGTCTGCGCTCAATTTATTCGTGCAGGCTTTAACTTCTACCGATGCGTCATCAGTCCCCCGCCTGCGAAGGCGCTCAACGATAAGGCCAAGAGGTTCATCCAGCAGCATTGGCATTCCGTCTCTCTAAAACGATAGATTTATCTCTCTAAAGTATAGTATATCTCTCTAACTTTAGAGAGATAAGCACCTTATTTTAGAGAGACATTTAGAGAGATGTATCGAATTCACTGTTAGATAGCCCAATGCTATCTCTTTAACTGGCTTTCTCTTTAGAGAGACAATTAGAGAGACGAGCGCGACCTCTCTAATCAAGGGCACCACTCTTTAAGGTGCACACTCCCTAACCGTGCCCTAAGTTGCGGTGAAATAGTCCCCCGATTAACCTGCCAAAAAGGGACAGGTTTATTTTGGCGGGTTTTATCTGGGGAAACGCAAAATAGCCCCACATACACAACCACCGCAGCTCCATATGAGGCAAATGAATCAGTAGCGTCTATCCCAAATCTTGAGTATTTGTTCGACAGAACGGCCCCTGCCGGCTCCTGCTAGACTGGTAGATTCCCAACCGTCCATCCAGGAGCCGCAATGTCGCGCAAGTCCGCCTACAAGCAAGTACTTTCCATCGGCGCCGCCGTGGTGCTGGGGTTTGCGCTGTTCACAGGGTCGCTCGACGGAGCGCCCAAGTTGTTGTCGCCGCAAAGTGATGAACAGGCGGCAGCTCTGGCCGAAAAACAAAACGAAAGTCCCAGCCGCACCGACGACGAGGCGGACCTGGTCGATCGGCTCGAATCAGGAACGGCGAGCTCCCCGGACCCTCAAAACAGCCAGGACTCTGGCGATGGCTCTGAATCCGCCGCAACCGACACCGGTGACACTGCCTCCGCGGATAGTGCCGCAACCCCCATCGACGAGGTCGAAAACCCCGACCTCAACCGCGCCCGCGGTGTTTATCTCAGCAGCATTCCCGACTACGCCGGCAACCCCTACGTTGCCCTTCGCGCCGACAGCACGCACCCGCTGGGTATGCCGTCGTTCACGCTCGACGAGTACGAGCGCGCCACCGAAGAGGGCTGCTTTAAGAAATTCTCCAAGCTCGACAGCCTGGGCCGCACTCGCAAGGCGCTCGCCTGCGTAGGCCCCGAGTCGCTCGGACAGGGAAAGCGCGGCGATATCTCGCGCATCCATCCTGCCGGTTGGCACCAGCAGCGCTACGACTTTATTCCAGGCCAGAGCCTCTACAACCGCTGCCACCTCATCGCCTGGTCGCTCTGCGGCGAGAACGCCAATCGCAAAAATCTCCTCACCGGCACGCGCTACCTCAACGAGACGGGCATGCTGCCGTTTGAAGAGCAGATCCTCGACTACATCCACGACACGGGCAACCACGTGCTCTACCGCGTCACGCCCATGTACAACGAAGAGGAACTCGTCTGTCGTGGCGTTCGTCTGGAAGCACAATCGATCGAGGACCACGGCAAGACCCTGTGCTTCCACGTGTACTGCTACAACCTGCAGCCGCACGTGCAGATTGACTACGCCACCGGCCGCAACCAGGCCACCGGAGAGTAGGTTCAACCGGGGCCACGCCCGCATCGTTTGTCACCGACGCGCACGGGAGGCTAATTCTTGCCTCCTACGGCGCATTTCTATGACATGGGGCCATCTCTCCAAGATATCCGTATTGTCGATGAAGAGTAGAAGGCAGACGCCAGACAGGCAGCCAAAGCAGCGGAAGCCTTACACTAAAACGTGATTTATTCTTTGCAATCACAATCTCGATAAGTTAATCGAAGCAAAACAACGTAAAATGAAGGTAATTTTGCTTCAAAGTAATCAGGAGAAACTGTGACCAATCGCGTCAACAATTCACATATAAAAAAGGATTGTCCCACCCCCATCTATATGCAGGTGGTCGACTATCTGCGCGAGAACATCGCCTCAGGAGCTTGGGAGCAAGCATCCAAAATCCCGTCGGAAGTCGAGCTCATGAGCACGCTCGGCGTCAGCCGCGGCAGCATCAAAAAGGCCATTTCCAGGCTTGTTGATGAGGGCCTGCTTGAGCAAATTCAGGGAAAGGGAACTTACGTTAAGTCAAAAGACATCTCTTTCCCCCTTACAGAGGGTCTTATCTCTTTCTCCGAATCTCTAATCGAGCAAGGTCTTTCTTTCGAAACAAGCATTCTCGATTGCGAAATTCGTAAGTCGGACGAAGATATTTCCAGACATCTCGGTATTGTCGAAGGTTCTGACTACCTTCATCTCGAGCGAGTGCGCAGCGTTGAGGGTGAACCTGTGATGTTCATCGAAAACAACATCAATATGGCACTTGTCCCAGGTATTGAAACAGCCGACTTTGTTAACGAAGGTCTCTTTGCAATAATCGAGCGGCTCTCAGGCCACCAGATCGAATACTCAAAGACCTCCTTTGTGGCAAAGCTCGCGGATACCCAACGCGCGGATGCGCTTGGTCTCTCTACGCAGTCCCCGCTTCTTCAGCAGCTTCAAACAGTCTACTTGGACAATGACTCTGCAATTGAATATGCGCGCGTATGGCTTAAATCCAGCAGGTTCCAGCTTGGCACCGTTTTTCAGCGCCGCCATTAAAGCTCTTGAGAGCGGCGGCATTGCGCTTAGCATAATTCCAAAACGCAAAAAGGCGAACCCGTGGGTTCGCCTTTTTTAAACGGTTTTAGTCCAGCGCGTCAAACAGCTCCGTAAGCAACGCTGCCCTGTCATCCGTAATCGCCAGGGCGCTCGAAATGCCGGTACCTTGCGCGCCAAGTCCAATCAGGCGACGAACGTCGCCTCCGCACCTGATTCCCGCTCCCTCCATGATAACGATGTCGGGATTGATGGACCTTACGGCAGCGATGGTCTCCGCGATGTAATCATCGCCGCTTGTATGGCCGGTTCCCACAAGGCTACTCGGCTCGCAAAGAATCACGTCCGGGTCCATCGCCGCAACCGCTTTGGACTCTGTCACGCTATCGGCTGCAACAATGGTTAGAATCTCAAGCTCACGAGCGCGATCGATCGTTGCCGCCAACTTATCAACGGCCAGGGGGTGTGCCGTGTGATTTAGAAAGACAGCTTGAACTCCCGCGCTCTTAAGCGACTCAAGAGGTGTCAGTCCCATTCCTTTTCCGTCACCGACAAGATCGGCATGCTGCGCTGTGGGAATTGCAAATTTCAAATCCTTCGCAACTGCGCAGAGCTCGGGAACGGGAGCAGTCCAAAAAATCGAATGATCTCGATCTTTTGCGATTTCATCCGTAAGATGAGCCGCTGCAATTGAATCGTCCGCAAGCAAATAGGTCTTAGGACTGACTGTGAAAAGTGGCAGTTTTAAATCGGAACGTTTCATGAGAACACGTCCTTTCCGACTAATACATGGCCTGCCATACCGAGCGATTTAGCCGTTGAAGCTAATCTCGATGCCGGTTTCCAGCTTGGGAAGCACGCTTGGTGTCACGAGAACCGTTCCAGGAAGCAGCTCTCGCTCGCCATCGAACGCAATGGTTAGATGACCGAGCCCTCCCATGTTCTCGTTCGCAGCTTCACCAAACTCCTTAATCGTGTAGACCTGATCGCCGATGGAAATGGTGCCGCCCTCAGCAAGCACGTTATCCTCTGTAGGAGTTCCATCGTGAACGACGCAGATGTCGCGCAACTCTGCAGGAGCGGTCGGGCCAAACAGGACCACCATCTTCTCGTTGAGAAGCTCCTCAACAAACGAGCCGATCTCAGTGACCTTAACCTTGTACATTTGATTTCTCCTATCTTTGTTACGCCGCAGGCGCAGTCATTGACCTGTCGATAACACGAATAGCCTGGGCAAAAGCATCGTGATAGCTTTCGTTGGCCAGATGGTCTAGGGCGGTCTCGATATTCAACCCCAACATCTCGCTCATCTCCGAAAACTCCGGTTTGAGGGAAAGCCCTTTGAGCTCATAGCAACCGTTAATCACGCCGTCATGATCAGTCAGGATCATCACAAACGCCTTTCGGCTAAAACTCACCTTGCACATACCCGTGCCCAAGTATCCCTCATGATCGCGAGCGCGCTCATGGATGAGAACACGCACCCTCTTCCAATAGCGATACTGGGTGAATGTTCCTGCAAGCCATACAAGAATAAAGAAGGCTATTGTAATGAGTGCGTTGAGCATAGCGGGCCTTTCCCTCTTAAAGCATTCAGTTTACAGGCCAAAGGACAGTACGTAGGCGAGAATAATCTGGATCGGGGTGGTAATCAGCTTGCCAAACAGGAATGCAGGGTAACCGATTTCGATCGTCTCGGGCTTTGCCTCCATGAGAGTCATGCCAACGGGAGCAAAGTCAGAACCAACCTGGCAGTTGACGGCAAAGAAGCCGGGAAGGGCAAAGTTAGCGGGAATCGTGCCGTTGGCGATTTGGTCGCCAACAAGAACAGAAAGCACAGAAGCGATGATTGCGCCCGGGCAGATCAATGGCGAAAGGAACGGGATTGAGCAGAACATGCCAATTGCCAGCATACCGGGCAGCGAGCCCGCAAGCGGAGTGAGAACGCCGGCAAGAACGTTCGCGAAACCCGTGTAGTTAATAATGCCGATCAACACCGAGACAAACGCCATAAAGGGGATGATGTTGCGGATAACGTCATTCACGGTATCACGTGCAGCCTGATAGATGATGCTGATGACGCGACCAACGCCGGTGCCGATCTTAGAGACAACGTCCATAAACCCGTTAGACTGTTTGGACGCAATCTCGGCGCGCCCCTCAGCAATCTTTGCGTGAACGTTTTCCTTCGTCGTCTCCTCGTGTGCCTTTTCGGTCTTTACCGGCTCAGCGGGAACATCCGCGGCATCGACAAGAGCGATGCAATCGGGATTGACATCGGACGCAAAGAGATCCTCGGTGATGAACTGTGCCAGAGGGCCAGACGGGGAACCAGGTTTGATGTTCAGCGTCTTAAGACCCATCTTGGGATAAGTGCCGCAGCGGGCCACGCCAGCGCAGTCGATAACAACAGCGCATGCCTGATCGGTCTCGATCGGGTCCTTAAACTGATCGTGCGCCTCGGCGCCGGTAAGCTCCGCGATGCGAAGGGCAACCGGACTGATTCCGCCCAGGGTCACGCTCAGAACATAGGGCTTTTCGGCCGTGGGGGTAATGATAAGGGGTCCGCCCCAACCGTTGCCGCCGTGGGACGCCTTTACGCTTTTAAATTCACTCATGATCTAGACTCTCCTTTTGCGCTGAACCACTAGGCAGCAAGCTTAGCTTCGTTGCGCTTCTTCATGATGAGGCACAGCTTCTCGGTAACGATGCCCTTGATCAGGCAAACGATCAGACCAACGACGAGGAAGCGGATGGCAAGCTCAGAGGAGTTCTTTCCCAGTGCCTCGTAGCCAGCCGAGATGCCAAGCCAAACAAAAAGCTCGGACGAGTTGGCGTGCGGGAAAAGGCCGACGATGGGATGCATCATGGACACGACCGCATCGTAGAATGCAGGTTTGTAGTCCTCCTCGACAAACACACCAAAGGTGTACGCCATCGGGTTGCAGAGGAAGAAGGTACAAAGGAATGGAATGAGGGTATAGCGGAGAACCGCATATTTGGTGCACTTCTTCATGAACCCATAGACGCGCTCCTCGCCAATCAGCTGGATGATTGCCTTGATCGTAAGGATCAGGCAAATCAGCATGGGAATCATGCCCGTGATAAACGAGGCAAACTGCTCGCCCGCAGCATTAAAAAGGCCGGTAAAGCCCTCCGCAAGGAAGATAAGGAAATCGTTTACTGCTCCCATTTTCATTCTCCTTAATTGATGTTCGTTACTGCTATCGTCCTACCTGAGCGCCCGCTCCTCCCCTTTCATTCGGCCATATACGCTCATGGTTGTCTACGGTCGTCTATATATTACAAAGTGACTGCCTTCTGAGCTTTGCTCTTGCATTCCTTTCGGTGAATGGTTGGTTTTGTAGGGCAAACGGCTATGCGCTCTTTAGCTCATAGATATTTTCTAATGCCTTAAATATGCGCATGTACCTGTCAAAACGCACATTGTATATCTCGTGGACTTTGTCGTTTTTTTCAACGGAATCTAGCCTTTTGCAGACCCCGGCGGCAATATCGGCCAAATCTTGTCCGCAAGAAGCTGAAAGCGCTAGCAATGCCGCGCCCTGACCGGCACCGGACGATTCCATGCGCACTAAATCGATTCCCAACACGTTTGAGAGCGTTTGCGCCCAAAAATCGTTCTTAGCCCCTCCGCCAACAAGCCTGATACCGAACCACTCTTGCGAATGGTTCACGGATTCCTTGAGTTCCCTGAGGGCATATGCCGTGCCCTCCATAAGTGCCCTCTCAAGCTCCGAACGCGTCGTGTCAAGGTCAAGCCCCAAAAAGGCACCTCGAACCGACGGGCAACCGTGCAAGACCTTTTCCCCCGACAGATGCGGATAGAACATGAGGTCCCTCATTTCGTAGAAAGGATCCTCAACGGCCTTGTCCTCGAGATCGTAGGAGTCGCTGTCTAGAATCTGTCCGTACCACCACTCCTTAGCTCCACCACACGACCTAATACTGAGCTGAACTTGCGTCTTAAGAGTATTACCCCATTTAAACAATACGGGCTTACCAACATCTGGAAGTTCAACCCCTTCGGCCGAATACATCAGCACACCGCTTGTGCCAAGCGAAATGGTGGGAATGCCCTCCAGGAGACAGCCCGTACAAATCGCCGCCGCAGGATTATCGCCCGTCCCCCTTACAATCGAAGCGTCTGCGGGAATTCCCGTCTCAGCCGAAGCCCTTTCGCTAACGACCCCGATAACCTTGTCGGAAGGCTCGACAGCGGGAAGCAACGACTCGGGAACCCCAAAATGCTCGCAAACCTCGTCAATCCAAGTTTGCTTCTTATTATCGAAAAGCCCCGTTGTCGACGCTCCGCAATAGTCCATGCCGGGATGTCCGCCAAACTTGAGAGCGATCCAATCCGAAACCGAAAGGAATACCTCGCTCTTGGAAAGAGCTGCTGGGTTGTTTTTAGCCATCCATGCAAGGTTCATTGCCGGAACCCCAGTTGAAAGGAAGCTGGCAACCTGAGGAAAACCTACAGCTAGCGCCCACTGCTTCTCATCAAAAACAGTGTCAATCGTGCGTTGATCATTCCACATTATCGCCGGACATGTCGGAACCCCAGCAGCATCAACCAGCACCGTCGTATGCATTTGCCCGGTGGCCCCAACGCCCTTAATTAGAGACAGGTCGACCTTCTCCCCAAGCAAGGCGCACGCCGAACAAACGGCATCCCACCATATCCCGGGTTCGATCTCTCTCCAACCGGGATGAGGCTCAGAGCATTCGTAAGCCTCGCTTGCAGTTGCGACAACTTTTCCACTTTCATCAATGCACGTAAGCTTCACCGATGACGTGCCAACATCGACACCAAGGTAGAGCGCGCCCATTATCGCCTCATCCATATCCATAATTCCGATTTACTCAGCGATGCCGTTAATGGCGCGGGTCGTTTTGTAGGCAACGGCCGCGACGGCTTCTCGAGCATCGATTAGCACCTTGGCAAGATTGTGCTCATTGTTGTTTGCCTCATACGCCTTGCCAACAGTTGTGATGTAGGCCTTACGCAGGTCGCTTGCAATATTGATCTTGGACATCTTGTGCGGCTGCATCGCATGGATGGTCTCGTAGGGAATTCCCGAGCCGCCATGAAGAACGAGGGGACACGGAGATACCTCTGCAAGCTTCTCAAGCAGCGGCAAATCGATGCGCGGCTCATCTTCGAGGCCATGAACATTACCGATGGACACGGCCAGCAAATCACAGCCCGTGCGCTCTACGAACTCACAAACCTGATCCGGGTCGGTCTTAAGATCCGCCTCGGAAACATGATCGTCCTCCTTGCCCTTGATGGCGCCAAGCTCCGCCTCGACGGGCACGCCATAGCAATGGCAATAGTCGACCGCCTGGCGCGAGAAGCGAATGTTCTCTTCAAAGGAAAGCGCGGCACCGTCGATCATGACAGAGGTGAAGCCAGCCTGGACCGCCTGGCGTACGTCCTCGAGCGTCTTGCCGTGATCGAGATGCAGACACGTGGGAACGATATAATCCTCCGCCGCGCGCTTTACGATGGATGCGATCATGCCGTAATCGGACAGCTTGACGTTAGTAGGGGCGATCTGAAGAATACCCGGCATCCCGGCCCTCTGTAATCCATCCAGGATACCTAAGGTCATCTCCATGTTCGTCGTGTTATATGCGGGAAGGAGCCATCCGTTCTTGCGTGCAATCTGGATCAGCTCAGTCGAAGTTACAACTGCCATGATTCCTCCAACCGGGTTACGGCAATTCGAGTTGAGTTTTCGTTCCAGATACTTATATAGACGTCTATGTACCTGTTTATAGACGACTATATACCTTTTTGATTTATGCGCAAAGCACTAAATACAGCAAATCGAAAAAAGGGGCTGCCGAGAAGCACTCGACAGCCCCTTTCATTTGACATGCTTACCCCAGCGCCCCATTTGCCAGCATATCGGTAACGTCATTTAGGCTCGGAACTATTGCCGTGGCCAATCTTTCCATCTCATCTGTTGGCTCAGAGAGATCGGGGACCATGACAGTGCAAAATCCTCCTGCAAATCCCGCACGCACCCCGTTATAGGAATCCTCTAAAACGAGGGATTTCTGCGGCGAAGCTCCTAGCTCATCCGCCGCTTTCAAAAAGACGTCTGGATAAGGCTTGGCGTGTTCGACCTCAATACCAGAGACGATCGAATCGAAATAAGGGAGTATTCCTCCCCTTATCAAATTTGCCTCGATCATTTTTCTGCTCGATGATGAAGCAACCGCCATCGGAATTCCCACAGCCTGAAGATAATCGAGAAGCCAATCTAATCCGGGTTTCTTCTCTGCGCCCTGAGCCAGCGCTTCATGCGCTATTTCGTAAAAACGGTCAACAAACGCTTGAGAATCGACCTCATCACCATACCACTCGCGAATAATGGACACCGCTTCCGATCCATTGGTGCCACGCATGGCGTCCGCAAGACCCTCTTTGCATTCAACCTCAAACTCAATTGCGGTTTTGGGCCAGCAGGAAGCCCAAATCGGCTCAGTATCGAACATGAGCCCGTCCATATCGAAGATAACCGCCTCGAACATATTGCCTCCTAGTTCAAATAGACGTCTATATACGTTTATTCTATCAAAGGAGATCTATCTTTCGCGACGGCATGAAAGGAGACGGGCCCAGTAAAAGCCGGCAGGCACCTCGCCCACCAAAAACCACCACGATGGGGACTATTCCCATCGTGGTGGTTGCCCTACATCGATCTACTTGGCGTGGCACTTCCAGAGCGGCCCTTGCATCGGCATGTATGTTGCAGGCAAAATCACACGCTACTTGGCGCGACCCTCCTCATAGCGCTCAACCAGCTTGGCCTGAACGTCATAGGGAACCTGCTCATAGCCAGCAGGCTTCATGGTAAAGTCACCCGTGCCGCGCGTGATAGAGCGCAGGCGCGTCGAGTAATCCGTCAACTCGGCGAGAGGTGCCTGGGCAATGACCACGGTATCGCCGCGCTCATCGGTCTCCATACCCGTCACGCGACCGCGCGAGGCCGAGATGTCGCCCATCACGGCGCCGGCGTAGCTCTCGGGGATAGTCACCGTAATTTCCTCGATGGGCTCCAGCACCACCGGGTCGGCATCGGCACACGCCTTGCGCAGGCCGATGCGGGCCGCCGCGCGGAACGCCATCTCGTTGGAGTCGACGCTGTGATACGAGCCGTCGTACACAGCCACGCGAATGCCCGTAAGCGGGTAGCCGGCAATGATGCCGTCCTTCATGGTCTCCTGAACGCCCTTGTCCACGGCAGGAATGAGCGAGCGCGGGATGCGGCCGCCTACGACCTCGTCCACAAACTCATAGCCGTCGCTCGTGCCGTCGGGCCCAATGAGCGGCTCAACGCGCAGCCAGCAGTCGCCGTACTGACCGGCGCCGCCTGTCTGCTTCTTGTGGCGGCCTTGGGCACTCGCCGTGCGGCGGATGGTCTCGCGATACGGAATGCGGATCGGCACGCTTTTGGCCACGACCTTGGTACGATCCTCCAAACGGTTGAGCAGCACCGAAACCTGCGCCTCACCCCCCGCCGAAATGATGGTCTGGCCGGTCTCCTCGTCACGATCGATGCTCATGGTCGGATCGGCCTTGCATGCCTTCTCGATAAACGTATAGAGCTTCTCCTCGTCGCCGCGGTTCTCGGCCTCGATGGCAATGCGGTACTGCGAGTTGGGGAACTCAAACGCCGCCGCCTCGACCTTACCGGTAATGGAGAGCGTGTCACCCGTCTCTGCCGCCAACTTGGGCGCCACGATAATGTCGCCGGCATAGGCGTGACCGACCTCAGTCATATCGCGGCCGCACATCACATACAGGTGAGCCAGACGATCGCTCTTGCGGGTACGCGCGTTGATCAGCTCAAGGCCCGGCTCAAGCGTGCCCGTCAGCACCTTGATAAAGCTGATGCGGCCCTGCTGCGGATCGGCCAGCGTCTTAAACACAAACGCCACCGGACGGTCATCGTCGCTCGAAATCTTGAGCGAATCGCCGTCGATAAGCGGCATCTCACCGTAGTCGGTCGGCGCCGGGAAGTACGTCGCGATGTCATCCATCAGCGAGTTGACGCCCTGTTCCTTAATGCAATCGCCCGCAAAGACCGGCACAAAGATGCGCTCGGCGATCGCCTTCGACAGCAGGCCTTCAAGCTCCTCCTGCGTCAGCGTCTCCTCGCCTTCCAGATACTTCATCATCAGCTCATCGTCGGCCTCGGCAACGAGCTCGCACAGATGGTCATGGGCCTCCTCGGCCTGGGCACGATACTCCTCGGGAATCTCCGACTCAACGGCTTCGGTGCCGTTGCAATGGCGCGCCTTCATGCGCACCAGGTCGATGATGCCGTCAAAGTCCTCGCCCTCGCCCCAGGGAAGGGTCACGGCGCCCAGGCGC
>RPYR01000137.1 GCA_008671285.1 Collinsella aerofaciens
AGACGCACCGGCGCCAGGTCGCGATCGGGGATAAAGGCCATCCAGGCACCCAGCAGCAGCGAGAACACGCGGGTGTCGGTGCCGTAGTACACGCGGCTGGGGTCGGCGGCAGGGTTGTAAAGCACCATCATGGCTAGGGCAGATACCACGGCAAGGCCCAGAACCCCGCGGCGCGTGTTGGGCTTGCGCACATGCATGGATACCATGGCAAACAGCAGTGGCGGCCAAATCAGGTAGAACTGTTCCTCGATGGCAAGCGACCAAAAGTGCGTGAGCGGCGAGGGGGCGCCCAGAGCATTGAAGTACGAGACGTTTTGGGCAATCTGCCACCAGTTGTTGAAGAACAGCAGCGACGGCAGGATGTCGGGGCGCATCTTGGTGAGCATCACGTGGTTAAAGATAGTGCACAGCGCGCAGGTTACAAACACTACCGTTACCACGGCGGGGACCAGGCGACGGATGCGGCGAATCCAGAAGCTCTTGAGGTCGATGCGTCCGGTCTTAGCGACTTCGTTGAGCAGCAAGCGCGTGATCAGATAGCCCGAAAGCACAAAGAAGATCGTGACGCCGAGCAGACCGCCCTGCGCCCACGTGAGGTTGAGGTGATAGAGCACCACCGCGACGACGGCAAGCGTGCGCAGGCCGTCAAGGGCAGGGATGTAGCGGGACTTAGGGCGAGCAGGCGTCTGCTCCTCGGCGGGAGTGTTGGCGCGGCCCGCGTTGTTGGCAGAAGCACGATGGGGGCTCACGGTGCGTCGCGGTTCGTTGGCACGGCGTTCGCCCTTCACGCGTTCGTGCGGCGCCGGCTCGTTGCCCGTGCGGCGTCGACCGCGCGAGCCCGATTGCGAGAGTTGTTCCATAAAACATCATCCAATGACGAGAATAATCAGCACGCCTTCATTGTAGCTGCCTGCTCCTGTGAATGCTTGCTGCTGGCGCAAGCTCAAGCGCGCGTCCACATCAAAGTGAACTAAAGTTATAGGGGGTGCGAGAGTGCACGATCGACGGCTGCGGTGGGCATAAGGCCCGCAGATGAGGAGGTTTCCATGGCAGATCGCGGCATCGTTGCGGTGTTCGGCAGCATGAACATGGACCTTTCGGTGGCGTGCGAGCGCATACCGCGTGCGGGCGAGACCGTCGGCGGCAGCGGGTTTATCACCAACGCCGGCGGCAAGGGCGCCAATCAGGCCGTAGCTGCCGCGCGTATGGGCGCTTGCACGCACATGATCGGCGCGGTCGGTCGCGACGCGTTCGGCGCGTCGCTCGTGGCGGGGCTCCAAGACGCCGGCGTGGACTGTGACTTTGTAGTGCATCGCGATGATGTGGAGACGGGAACGGCGACCATCATTCGCTGCGAGGGAGACAACCGCATCGTGCTGTCGCCGGGCGCCAACCATGCGCTTGCGGGCGAGGACGTTGCCCGCGCGCTGAGGCGTCTGGTGGCCGATGAACTCGATAGTGACGCCAGCAAGATTGCCCCGGCTGCCGGAAGCGTCTTTATCGCCCAGGGCGAATGTGACCTTGCGGCGACGGCTGAGGCGCTTGTTTGCGCTCACGAGCTGGGGTTCTATACGGTCTTTAATCCAGCGCCCGCCTGCGAGTTGCCTGCGGAGGTCTGGCCTGCGGTCGACTTGGTCTGCCCCAACGAGACCGAGTGCCAGGTGCTGACGGGCATTCTGCCCACGGATGATGCGAGTTGCGTCGCCGCGCTCAATGCGCTGCTCGACAAGGGCGCCGGAGCTGCGGTCATCACGCTGGGTGGTGCCGGCTCGGTTACGCTCGGTGATGACGGCGAGCTGCTGCGCATGCCGGCGCTTTCGAGCACGGTAGTCGATACCACGGCCGCCGGCGATACGTTTATCGGCGCGTTGGCGGCGGCTCGCCTAGAGGGCCTGCCGCTCTTTGAGTGCATGGCCGCGGGTGCTCGCGCCTCGGCAGTGACGGTGTCGCGCCTGGGCGCTCAGCAATCGATTCCCACGCGCGCCGAAGTTGAACATTGGTTTGGTTAAACGATAAAGACGGAGAAGCGGAGTAGAACAATGGCAATCAAGAAGCTGATCCTTGATCTGGATATGGGTGTGGACGATGCGATGGCGCTGGCCTATGCCATCGCGAGCCCCGAGGGGGAGCTCGTGGGCATCACCACGTGCTTTGGCAACGTGCGCGTCGAGCAGTCGGCGCACAATTGCCTAGCGGTGCTCGATCTGCTGGGTCGCCCCGAGGTTCCGGTGTACCTGGGTGCCGACCGTCCTCTGCAGGCGACTGAGCCCTATACGCCGCCGGCGTCCACCGCGCTCATTCACGGCAAGAACGGCATCGGCGGCGCGAGCGTGCCCGCGTCGCCCTACGATCCGGTGGGGGCGACCTCGGCCGACGGCAACGCTGCGGTCGATTATCTGATCGATGCCGCGCGCACCTATGGTCCCGATCTGGCCTACGTAGCGACTGGCCCGCTCTCCAACCTGGCGCTCGCCCTGGAGCGCGATGCGGCGGCGATGATGTCCATCGGCCGCGTGGTCGTGATGGGCGGCGCCCTTACCGTGCCCGGCAACGTGAGCGCGGGCGCCGAGGCCAATATGGCGAGCGACCCCGAGGCAGCCGACGCGGTGCTGCGCTCGGGCCGTAAGCTCACCATGGTGGGTCTGGACGTGACGCATCGCGTGGTGCTCACACGCCGCGACATTGCCGGCTGGACGGGCTCGGGCACCATGGCGGGCTGCGCATTTGCGAGCATGGTCGAGCACTACATTGGCTCGTACGAGATGAACGCACCCTACCTGGGTGGTTGTGCGCTGCACGATCCGCTGGCCGTTGCCGTGGCGATCGACCCCACGCTCGTAGGTGCGCTCGGCTGCAACCTGCGTGTTGATCTGCTGGGCGAGTACCGCGGTCGCACCATCTGCGATGAGCGCCGCCTGTCCGATCCGGACAAGAGCGCGCTTGTGGCACTGACCGTGGATGCTCCGCGCTTCCTGTCCGAGTTCAAGACGCGTATGGCCCGTGTCCTTGGCTAAGTTGTCTTTTTGGGACGGGGCTTTTTTGACTGGTATGATTGGTACGACCATTCGAACCAGCTAAAAGAGCCCCGTCCCAATTTGACTATCGAGAGGATCTGCCATGGAGCGCATCGCCAGCTTTTCCGTTGATCATCTGCTGCTTGAGCCCGGCGTGTATGTGAGCCGCATCGACCGCGATCCGGCGACCGGTGCTGCCGTCACCACGTTTGACTTACGCCTGACCACGCCCAACAAGGAGCCGGTCATGAACACCGCCGAGTGCCACACCATCGAGCACCTGGGTGCAACGTTCTTGCGCAATCATGCCGAGTGGTCGGGCCGCATTGTCTACTTTGGCCCCATGGGCTGCCGCACGGGCTTTTACCTCGTTGTGTTTGGCGAGGTGACGAGCGAGGAGATCCTGCCGCTCGTGCGTGAGCTGTTCGAGTTTGTCGCCGACTTTGAGGGCGATGTCCCCGGTGCCGCTCCCGAGGAGTGCGGCAACTACCTGGACCAGAACCTTCCCATGGCTAACTGGCTCGCGCGCCGTTACCTCGACCGCGACCTGGCCGATATCGACGAGAAGCACCTGCACTATCAGCAGGCATAAGGGCTTTATCGCCCAAAACGCGCGCATTGGGCGCCTTCGCTTATGCGGGGGCGCCTTTTTGTTGATTGGTCGGGACGAGCGTTCAAAATCGCTCATGTTTGTTCTAGAATGTTCGTATAGTCACATTTACGAACAGGAGTGAACATGCATATCTACTCTGTCAACGATCCCGAGTTCAAATCCTATGGCAACGTTTGGGATGACGTTCCGTCCGAGCTCACGTCGCCCGTGCTCGAGGCGCTCTCAGCCACGCCCATTCCCGAGGGCAGCAAGTACGTAGCAAGCGCGCCGGAGCTCGAGGGCGTCAAAGATGCCGATAAACTGGGCTTTCTCATGTTTGGCGGCCGTCCCTTCCAGCTCGGCTGGTGCAACGGCCACAACACGCAGCTCAACTGCCTGGAGTATCACCGCGCGAGCGAATTCAACCTGGGCGCTCGCGACTTTATCCTGCTCGTGGCGCATCGCTGGGAGATCGAGGACGGCAAGCTCGACACCGCGTGTGTCAAGGCGTTTCGCGTGCCGGCGGGTACGGTCGTCGAAGTCTTCAACACCACGCTTCACTACACGCCGTGTATGGTCGACGACGGTGGCTTCCAGGTGATGGTGGCGCTGCCCGCCGGCACCAACGGTCCGCGCCCCGAGGCTGCGGCCGACATGCCCACGGCCGGCGACAGCTACTGCTACTGGAAGGCCGACAAGTGGGTTCTCTGCCATGCTGACAGCCCCAAGGCTGCCGAGGGCGGCTACGTAGGCCTCATCGGCAAGAACCTCGACATCGCCTGCGACTAGAATCTTCTGTCTCGATCTGTAACATCTAGCGGGCTAAATCGTCTCTACCTGTTACAGATTTAGACAAACTGCAGGGACAGACCGAACAATCTCAATCTGTAACACCAAGCCCGATTTTGACGGCCTAGCTGTTACAGATCGAGACAAAACGGGCCCAAACCACCACAAAGGTGCCTGTCCCCTTTGTGGTGGTTTGGGGCGGCGGTATCAGAAAGTGTCAGACGGGGGCGGCTGCCGGGCCGCCGTGTGCGAAAAGAAGTGTCGGCCTGCGTCGCTGTCGTTGGGCGAGGCCCTATTTGCGGGGATACTGAAACCACGACAAGCAGCGTGCGAAAGGATTGATACATGGCTTTCCGTAATGACTTCCTGTGGGGCGGCGCAACGGCTGCCAACCAGTGCGAGGGCGCCTACGACGTGGACGGCCGCGGCCTGGCCAACGTGGACGTGGCTCCGCACGGCCCCGAGCGCTATGCGGTGGTCTCCGGTCAGCGCAAGATGCTCGACTTCGAGGACGGCTATTACTATCCTGCGCAGACTGGCATCGATTTCTATCACCAATACAAAGAGTATATTGCTCTCTTTGCCGAGATGGGCTTTAAGACCTTCCGCATGAGCCTGGCTTGGACCCGTATCTTCCCCAACGGTGACGAGACCGAGCCCAACGAGGCCGGCTTGGCCTTCTACGAGGACGTATTCCGCGAGTGCCAGGCGCACGGTATCGAGCCGCTCGTGACCATCACGCACTTCGACTGCCCGATTCACCTCATCAAGGAGTACGGCGGCTGGCGCAACCGCAAGCTCATCGACTTCTACAAGAACCTCGCGACCACGATCTTCACCCGCTACAAGGGTCTGGTGAAGTACTGGCTCACCTTTAACGAGATCAATATGAT
>RPYR01000203.1 GCA_008671285.1 Collinsella aerofaciens
CACCTCGAAAGCGCCGCCGATCAGGGCACTTACCAGGAAAATGATCAGAGGATTCTTTTTATAGAAGCGGTTGAGCGCCATGGTCATGAGCACCGCGCCAAATCCGTAGATGGGGCTAAAGGGGCCAAATAGCATACCGGCACGGTCCTGATAGACGCCGGGATCGACGACGACCATATGCCAGACTTCCTCGAGAATGAGACCTAACACGCTGCAGACGAAGAATACCCAGAACAGGTTGAAGTAGTTGAGCTTGATGTAGCCCTCGCCGGTTTCGTCGCGGCCGAGCATGCCCTCGGCGGCGGCGTCGCGGTCGAGCATCTCCTGCAGGCGGCGCTGCAGTTCGCGCTCCTGGCGAAGCGTAGGATCGACGGTGGCTGAAAGCGCGATGAGGATACCGAGCTGAATAGCGGGACGAAGCAAGAAGAGCCCGATACCTTGGAGCATCACGTCGACCAAAAGCTCGACGACGGTGAATGCAATAAGGATATAGGACAGGCGGGCGGCGTTGCGGCGCTGGTTTCTGATAAGGTCCAGGCCAAAGATGATCAGGATGACGGCACTTGCCGCAGAGAGCATGATGCCGGCGACGATGAGTCCAACCGCGACGAGCGTGTTGTCGCCGAGCTTGGCGGCGGCGTTGCCGTTAATGAGCGCGGTGATGACCTGCCACATAAAGGCGGCGACCGACGGGAGTGTGCCCACGCCGGACAGGATGCACAGGACGGCGTACACCTTAATGATGAGGGGAATCTTCTTGACCTCCGTGGCGCTGGGGACGCTGGGGTCGAGTTCGTTTCGATCCATACAGAACCTTTCTCGCTTTGTCCTAGGTTACAAGGATACGCCGCCAACCTGCCAAAAGACAGGACGAACGTCCCAATTGCAACAATGCAACCCTCAACGGTGGACGCGGCGGCCACCTGGGGGCGTGGGCGCTTGCACTGGACAGACCAATAAAATGTTTGGCCGCAAAACGGATTATTAGCTCGGTGGGCTTTTAAAAAGCGCTGCTCATGCGCGGGGGAGCGCGTCGCGCCGTGCGTATAATAAGGCGGGTAACGCCAAAATACGAGGCTCTGAGGGGATGCCATGTCTCAAGAAACCATCCGCGCGGCCGAGCGTGCCGCGGGACAGGTGAACGCCATGTCGACGTATGATCCGGACTCTGACCAGCTGCATGAGGAATGCGGCGTTTTTGGTGTCTGGGCGCCCGATCGCGACGTGGCTCGACTGACGTACTTTGGCCTGCGTGCATTGCAGCACCGTGGCCAAGAATCGGCGGGAATCGCCGTGGGTGACGGCGGCACGGTTATGGTTCGCAAGGACCTGGGCCTGCTCGACCGCGTGTTCTCCAATGCCGACTTGTCGACGCTCTCCGGTCAGCTGGCCGTGGGTCATGTGCGCTACGGCACCGCCGGCGCCAAGAGCTGGGAAGCCTCTCAGCCGCACCTCTCTACCATCAATAGCGTCATTATCGCGCTCGCGCACAACGGCACCCTCGTCAACACCGACGAGCTGCGCCGCCAGCTGATCGAGCTGGGCGTGCCGTTCCTCTCCAACTCGGATTCCGAGGTCGCGACCAAACTCATCGGCTACTTTACTCAGCGTACAGGCCATCTGCGCGAGGGCATTCGCAAGACCATGGAGCTCGTGCGCGGCGGCTACGCCATGACGCTCATCAACGAGCAGGCGCTCTACGCATTCCGCGATCCGCACGGCATTCGCCCGCTCGTGCTGGGCAAGCTGGTGGACGAGGGCCTGGACCAGGCCGATGCCGCATCCGTTTCGCAGCTGCCGTCGCAGGACGGCGCCGCGACGGTCGACGCCACCACCCATGTCACCCGCGCCGGCGGCTGGGTCGTCGCCTCCGAGACTTGCGCACTCGATATTGTGGGCGCCGAGTACGTCCGCGACGTCCGTCCCGGTGAGATTTTGCGCATCAGCGCCGAGGGCCTTGTGTCCGAGCAAGGTGTGCCTGCCGCCGAAGAGCCTGCTAACTGCATCTTTGAGCAGGTCTACTTCGCTCGTCCCGATTCCATCATGAACGGCAAGAGCGTCTACGCCTGCCGCTATGACATGGGTCGTCAGCTGGCACATGAGGAGCCCGTCGAGGCCGACCTGGTCATCGGCGTGCCCGACTCCGGCCTGCCGCCCGCGGAGGGCTATTCGCACGAGAGCGGCATTCCCTTTGGCGAGGGCCTCATCAAGAACCGCTACGTGGGACGCACGTTTATCGAGCCCACGCAGGAGCTGCGTGCCATGGGCGTGCGCATGAAGCTCAACCCGCTGCGTGACAACATCGAGGGCAAGCGCCTGGTCGTCATCGATGACTCCATCGTCCGCGGCACCACCATGGTGCAGCTTGTCAAGATGCTGCGCAACGCCGGTGCCAAGGAGATTCATATCCGCATCAACTCGCCCGAGGTCATCTGGCCGTGCTTCTACGGTATCGATACCGACGTGCAGTCGCAGCTTATCAGCGCCAACAAGACGGTCGACGAGATTTGCGAGTACATTGGCGCCGATTCGCTGGCCTTCCTTTCGGTCGAGGGCCTGCTGAAGGTCATGCCCAAGGGCGGTTACTGCGATGCGTGCTTTACCGGCCGTTATCCCGTGGCGATTCCCGAGAGCTTTGGCCGCGACAAGTTCATGGAGGGCTTTAAGCCCCGCAACCTGGACAAGCCGCTGCACTTTGACGACGACGCCGTGGTCGAGAAATACGACGACCGCAGCTGGGAAGAGGAGCACGGCGAGGCCTAAAACCCGCCATGTGAGGACAGGTTTATTGTGGTAGGTTTTACCTGCCGTTTTGTTGATATGACGGCGCGTGCTGTTATGGTGCGCGCCGAAATGAACGCAACTATGAACACCGTTTGGCGCCCGCGCGGCGCCACGGTAGTGGGAGAGGAAGGCTCAGATGAGCGACAGCAAGCATGTGACGTACGAGGACGCCGGCGTCGATACCGCTGAGGGCGGCCGTGCCGTCGACGCTATTAAGCAGATGGTCAAGGACACCAACCGCCCCGAGGTTATCGGCGGCATCGGTGGCTTTGGTGGCCTGTTCTCGGCTGCCGCGCTTAAGGATATGGAAGACCCGATCCTGATCAGCGGCACCGACGGCGTGGGCACCAAGCTCGTGCTCGCCCAGATCATGGACCGTCACGAGACGGTGGGCCAGGACCTGGTCGCCATGTGCGTCAATGACATTTTGGCTTCGGGCGCCGAGCCGCTGTTCTTCCTGGATTACGTTGCCATCGGTCACATTGAGGCCGAGCACATGGCAAAGATCATCAAGGGCGTGGCCGACGGCTGCAAGCTCGCGGGCTGCGCGCTCGTGGGCGGCGAGATGGCCGAGCACCCGGGTGTCATGGCCCCCGCCGATTACGACCTCGCTGGCTTTACCGTGGGCGTCGTCGACCGTCCCAAGATGCTCGACCCCGCGAACGTTCGCCCCGGCGATGTGATCCTGGGCCTGCCCTCCACCGGTGTGCACTCCAACGGATACTCACTCGTGCGCAAGGTTATCGGTGTCGACGGCATCAAGCCGGGCACGCCCGAGGCTGCTGCTAAGGCCGAGGAACTGAGCCGTCCGCTCGAGGAGCTCGGCGGTGCTTCGCTGGCCGACGCTCTGCTGGCTCCCACGCGCATTTATGTGAAGCCGATTCTTGAGCTGCTGCGCGGTGGCGCTCCGGTGCACGCGATTGCCCATATCACCGGCGGCGGCATTACCGAGAACCTCAACCGCGCGCTGGCCGACGACGTCGACGCCGTGGTCACCCGCAACGGCGCCGAGATGGGCTGGGATGTTCCGCCCGTCATCACCTACGTGTCGCGCCAGGCCGAGCTCGCGCCCAACGAGGCATGCAAGACCTTCAACATGGGCGTCGGCCTGTGCCTGATCGTCGCTCCCGAGGACGAGGCTGCCGTGACCGAGGCACTGGTCGCGCTAGGCGAGAAGCCGTTCCGTGTGGGCGAGTGCGTCGAGGGCTCCGGTAAGGTCGTGTACTCCGATGAGCGCTAACGAGCAGATGGCTGATGCCGAGGGCCTGGGCTTTGTGCCCTATACCCGTCCGACCGATACCGATACGGCTGAGCCGCTCAAGATCGGCGTGCTTATCAGCGGTTCGGGTACCACCCTGCAGGCGCTGATCGACCTGATCGCCGCCGGCAAGCTCAACGCTTCGATTGAACTTGTGGTGTCGAGCCGTCCTTCGGCCAAGGGCTTGCAGCGTGCCGAGCGTGCGGGCATCCAGACACTCACGCTGTCCAAGGATGTCTACGCCGACCCCATCGCTGCTGACGAGATCATCGCGCATGAGCTGCTTGAGCGCGGCTGCGAATATGTGGTCATGGCCGGCTACATGCGCATGGTGCATACGCCGCTGCTGGCGGCGTTTCCCAACCGCGTGGTCAACCTACACCCGGCGCTGCTGCCGAGCTTTACCGGCGCCCATGCGATTGACGATGCCTTTGCGCGCGGCGTCAAGGTGACCGGCGTGACCGTGCATTTTGCCAACGAGATTTACGACAACGGGCCCATCATCGCCCAGCGCGCGCTGGCTGTTGAGGAGGGCTGGGATGTCGACAAACTCGAGGAGCACATCCACGCGATCGAGCATGTGCTGTATCCCGAGGTCGTGCAGATGCTCGCCGACGGTCGCGTTCACGTGCTGGAAAGCGGCAAGGTCGCAATTGATGCGCCTCGCGGCTAGCGGCGCACAGTACAATTTAGCCGAGTAGTCAGGGTGGTCATTGGCGCCAAGGCGCAAGTGGCCACCCTTTGTTTTTGGCAGTCATTGGGGACGTTCTTGAATGACTAGTCGTTTAAGAACGTCCCAGGTGACTAGGTGAGAGAGGTGAGCGCATGGCGGATAACGAAGCGCTGTTTACGCCTGAGCTGGTGTTTTTTGATTGGGAGTGTGCGACGCCGGATGAGGCGTTTGCGCGGCTCGAGGGTGAGCTTGCCCCACGCGGCTACATTGCCGAGGGTTGGCTCAACGCCGTCCGCACGCGCGAGGACGCTTATCCCACGGGTCTCGCTATGCCGGCGGCAAACATCGCCATTCCGCATACCGATCCGGGATTTGTGGCCAAGCCCTATATCGCGGTGGTAAAGCCCGCCGCACCCGTGACGTTCAACGCGATGGCGGGCATGGGTGCCCCGGTGCCGGCGCAGATCGTTATCAATCTGGGCATTGCCGAGCCGGGCGGCCAGGTCGAGGCCCTGCAAGCGCTCATGAATATCTTTATGGACGCTGGCGCCGCGGCCGACGTGCTCGGCCAAACCACGCCGCAGGGCATGGTCGACGCCATCCGCCGCCACTTCTAAGGCCGGCACTGGGGGACCGTCCCTAACCGCCGGCAGAAAAGGAACGTCCCTAACTGCCAACTGCCAGACCTGCCCCCTTTGCACCAAAATGGTGCAGATTAACCTGTCCCCCATGCACCAGGTGTGCCGCGGGGCTGCGTTGTGACACAATGGCGTTTGTTCGATTCGTGATGCGAAAGGCCAAACATGGCAAATAAGAAAAAGAACCCCGAGGTCACGCCGACGTCCGAGCAACGGTCCCGCGCCGCCTCCAGTTCTCGCAAGAAGCAGCGCAAGACCTATGTGTCCAAGACCGTCAAGATTGTCCTGGTGGTTATCGGTGTGCTGGCGATGCTGCTCTCCGTCTCGGCCATGGCGTGCTCCGGCCTGATGTCGCAGACCGAAAGCGCCAGCTCGGGCTATAAGCTCACTGGTGGTGTGGCTGCCACTATCAACGGCACCAACCTCACCGAGGACACCGTGACCAAGCAGATCATGAGCATGCGCACGTCCTACGGCTACACCAAGGACAAGGACTGGGCGCAGTATCTGGTTGACAACGACCTCACACCCAAGAAGTACCGCAAGCAGCTCATCGACTCCTACGCGCAGCAGATTCTGCTTCAGCAAGCACAGAAGGAGAATGGCGTGACGGTGTCGGACGAGGAGGCCGAGAAGGCTTGGAAGGACGCGTGCAAGAGCGCGGGCGGCGCCAAGGCCTTTAAGAAGACTCTCAAGACCTACGGCTATACCGAGGACACCTACAAGGATTCGCTCAAGGAGAGCCTGGCGCAGCAGAAGCTCAAGGATGCCGTGGCACCCACCAGCAAGCCTAAGGACAGCGAGATTGTCGATTACATCAATGAGAACCTGTCCAACTACAACGATGCCCGTCGTTCGTCGAATATCCTGATTAAGGTCGATTCCGACGCTTCCGACGAGGACAAAGCTGCCGCCAAGGCCAAGGCGCAGGAGTGCGTGGACAAGATTAACTCCGGCGAGCTGAGCTTTGAGGACGCCGTGAAGCAGTACTCCGACGACACCGGCTCCAAGGACAAGAAGGGCGATGTGGGCTGGGACAAGCTCACCACCTTCGTCGACAGCTACCAGGCGGCGCTCGAGGGGCTCAACAAGGGCGACGTGAGCGACGTCGTCGAGTCGACCTATGGTTATCACATCATCAAGTGCACCGACTACTTCCATGTCGATAATCAGGTCGATGACATTAAGCAGGTGCCCAAGGACATCAAGAAGTACGTCTCCAACGTGGTGAAGACGCAGGCGGCAAGCACCGCGTACAGCGAGTGGCTGGAGCAGTACAAGAAGGACGCCGACATCACCGTTAACCCCATGCCCAAGGACGTGCCGTACAACGTCAGCCTGAAGGGCGTCACCAAGAGTTCGACCGACGATTCGTCGACGACTAAGTAATCATGGGGCGGCGCCCGCGTGAGTGCCGCCCGCACTATTGAGGAGGATTTGCAGATGACCAACGAAGAGCTGCAGAAGGAAATGATCGCGGCCATGAAGGCCAAGGACAAGGTTCGCCTGTCCATCATTCGCCAGGTCAAGGCCGAGTTGAAGAATATCGATGTCAACTAGCGCCGCGATGTGACCGAGGAAGACGTCAACAGCATGATCAAGCG
>RPYR01000125.1 GCA_008671285.1 Collinsella aerofaciens
CCGGCGTCATTCACATGGCAGGTATCTAGGCAAACGCCCAACTTGGCCGACAGCTCGGGGCGCTTGTCGGCAACGCCCTCGATGATTAGCGCCAGCTCCTCAAAGCTGCGGCCCACCTCGGTGCCCTTGCCGGCCATGGTCTCGAGCAGCACCGTCGTCTGCTGGCCCTCAAACATCACCTGGCACAGCGTATCAACAATCATCTGAATGCCGGCGTCGGAGCCCTGCCCCACATGCGCACCGGGATGGAAGTTGTAGTAGTTGCCGGGCAGTGCTTCCATACGCTGCAGATCCTCGGCCATGGCCTCCAGGGCAAACTCGCGCGCCCGCTCCTTAGCGGAGCAGGGGTTATAGGTATACGGGGCATGAGCCACGAGCGGGCCAAAGTCGTTTTGCTCCATAAGCTCGCGCAGGGCCGCCACGTCATCCATGTCAAGGGCTTTTGCCTTGCCACCTCGCGGGGTGCGCGTAAAGAACGCAAAGGTATTGGCGCCAATGGACAACGCCGTCTCCCCCATCGCCCGATAGCCCTTCGTCGTCGAAAGATGACACCCGATCGTCAGCATCTCCAACTCCCCCTCATCAGTTGCGGAAAAATACGGTCTATTGGTGCCTTATTTTGGCGCAAACAGACCGTATTCCACCGCAAGTTATAAAAGGGGCATCAGGGGCAAAGGCCTCCAAGGCATTCCAGGCGCTGGCGCCATGCCCCCGCGCCCTAAAGTTTTAAGCGAATCGCATCGATGATGTGCGCACAGCGCTGCGTGGCGGCAAGGGGCATGACGGGACTCTCGAGTTTCCCCGCCCAGATGAGCTGGGTCGCATGCTGGATTTCGCCGTAGAAATCATCGATCTCAAACGGGGCATTTATTTCTAGCGTTCGACCGTCGGAATACTTCACATGGGCGAGCTCGGGGCGATGGAGACGCTCGATTTCCAACGAGCCCCGCTCACAGGCAATCGTTAAGCGGCTTTCATATGTTGCTTTGCCGTCGCACGCCATATGAATGGGTATACCGCCGACGCTCATATGGATCTCGTCGGCCCAATCGACGCGGCCGCCCGATACGTCACGCCAGCGAACTTCACGGGACGAAACCTCGCACGCGCCCGCGAGCAAATCCTCAAACCAACCGACCGCATAACAGCCCATGTCATATAGACAGCCGCCCTGCAACGGATCAAGCAGATAGCCCGAAGGAGGCTCGCCGTAATCGAGCTTTTGCACGCTTTCAATCGAGACAATACGGCCAAGCTCACCCGACGCAAGCAAGTCCTTCACGCGAGTGCGCATCGGGCAAAACCGATTCTTCATCGCCTCCATAAACAGCACGCCGCGCTCACGAGAGGTGGAGGCAATCGAGAGAGCCTCTTCCTCACTCAAAACGGCCGGCTTTTCGCACAGCACGGCCTTTCCGGCGCGCAGCGCGCGACAGGCCCAACGCGTATGCATGCCATGCGGAAGAGCCAAGTAGATTGCGTCGACATCGGGGTCGGCAATCAGCGCGTCATAAGCCGCATTGCCGTTATCGTCGACCGAGACATGGCCATGCGCAGCATCGATCGAAAACACTCGGCAAAATTCCTCGACATGTGCAGGAGTGCGGCCGGCCGCAGCCACCAGCCGTGCCCCGTCGACCTTCTTGAGCGACGATGCAAATCGATGAGAAATGTGCCCGGCGCCCAAAATGCCCCAACGAACCTCACGCGAATCATTACGTAAACCTCGGTCACCCACGATAGTCTCCCATTAGTTGCGGCGAAATAGTTCCTGCTGTTGCCCTATTCTGCCGTAAACAGGAACTATTCCATCACAAGATATAAAAGGATCATGAGGAGCGCGTTGTGCGGAAGGCTTTAAGCACAGCCGTTACGGGGCCAGGCTGGAAACGTCGGCGCACGTCATCGAGACGCTCGGGAATATCGATGTGCTGCGGGCAGTGACGTGCGCATTTACCGCACTTGACGCAATTGCTCACCAGCTTGGGCTCGCTCGTGCGCACCGCGCTCGCCGTAAAGTATTGAGACAGCCCCGTAAACCAGCTGTGCGCGTAGCTCGCGTTGTAAGCGGCAAAGCAGCCGGGAATGTTAATACCCTTGGGACATGGCATGCAGTAGCCGCATCCCGTGCAGGGCACACGGTTCGATTTCTCAAACTCCATCAACACGCGCGCAATCGTGTCGAGCTGGTTGGCCGTCATCGAATTCGGCAACGCGAGGTCTGCCAGTGACGAATTCTCGTCCACTTGCGCGGTATCGGTCATACCAGAAAGCAACATGGTCACCTGGGGATGATTCCACACCCACGAGAGCCCCCAAGCGGCAGGCGTATGCAAATGCCGATCGCATGCACCATCGAGAACAGCGCGCGCCCGCGGAGGCAATTTGCCTGCCAAGCGTCCGCCCAAAAGCGGCTCCATCACAAACACCGCGAGACCTCGCTCGGCGGCGGCCATGAGCCCCGCCGTTCCCGCCTGATATCGCTCTCCAGCGTAGTTGTACTGGATCTGGCAAAAGTCCCACACATACGCATCGAGCATCGTGAGGAAGTCCGCCGCACTGCCGTGGTACGAAAAACCGATCTGGCGAATGCGCCCCGAAGCCTTTTGGCGCGCAATCCAGTCCTCGATGCCCAACGCCACCACACGTTCCCACTGGGCGGGCGAGGTAATGTTGTGCATGAGGTAATAGTCGATATGGTCGGTCCGCAGGCGGCGCAATTGCTCATCGAAGAACCGGTCGAAATCCTCCGCACACTTGCACGAAGCATGCGGCAACTTGGTCGCCAGCAACACCCGGTCACGCAGCCCCAATCGTTCAAGCGAAGCGCCCATGCACGCCTCGTTGCCGGGATAGAGATAGGCCGTGTCCAGGTAGTTAATCCCCTGCTCCACCGCACGGGAGATGATAGCGTCGGCGGTCTTCGCATCGGGGTGTCCCGGCGCACCGGGAAACCTCATGCAGCCCAGACCCAGAGCGGATATTCGGTTACCACTTTTGGGGTCAACACGGTATTGCACGGCCCCTCCCTTCGCCATCAGCGCCCCGGCAAGGCGAAACACAATGGTCACGCAGCCGAAACATCGTGGAATCGCAATCGAGAACGTATCGTAACGCAGCAGAAATCGAGCCGTCACGGCACCGCTTTAACATCAGCAAAAAGCCCGATGAAAGGAGCCGGGCATGACCACGCGCATGTCTTTGCGGTCTGCCCTGCAGCGTAGCGTCCAGGCAAACGTTTCTTTTTTATAACAGCCGCCCCGCGCACCCACCAATCACCCTGGCAGCATACAATCCATCAGGCGCCCCTTACGCGGGCGCCTTTTACATGGGGAGATGATTCACATGCAGATCAACAAGGTCGCTTTTATCGGCAAGGGCGGCGTCGGCCTGCTCTACGGCAGCATGATTGCCAGGGCCCTCGGCAATGACGCCGTCGAATACGTTATGGATGACACCCGTTTTGAGCGTCACGCGGGCGATGCGCTCACTGTCAACGGCAAGCCCTGCGATCTCACGTCCGTCCGCGCCAGCGAGGCGACGCCCGCCGATCTGGTCATCCTGACAGTCAAGACCACCGGTCTCGACCAAGCACTCAAGACTATGGAGCGCGTCGTGGGACCCAACACGCTCATCGCCTCGCTATGCAACGGCATTACGAGCGAGCAAAAGATTGCCGAACGCTTTGGCTGGGAGCATACCGTTCTTGGTATCTGCCAGGGCATGGACGCCGTGTTCCTCAACGGCGCGCTCACCTTTACCAATGCGGGCGAGATCCGCTTTGGCGCGGCGGCCGGCACGGACCCCGCGACCGTCGCCGCTATCGACGAGCTCTATACGCGCTGCGGCATCGCCCATACCGTCGAGAGCGACATTGCGCACCGCA
The DNA here is from genome assembly GCA_008671285.1 of Collinsella aerofaciens. The sequence goes on from RPYR01000125.1 coordinate 3,887, forward strand.
TGTGGGCCAAACTCATGCTCAACGACGGCATCAACCAGACCTGCATGGCCTACGGCGGGACCTACGGAAGCGCCACGGAGCCGGGCTCCGAGCAGCGCCGCTGTTTTGTCTCCGCCATGCGCGAGACGCTTGCGGTTGCCAACGCCGAGGACGTTGAGCTGACCGAGGCAGATCTGACGCAAATGGTGCACCTCATCGAGGGAATCGACCCCGCCGGTATGCCCTCGATGGCTCAAGACCGCATCGCAAGGCGCAAAACCGAGGTTGATGAGTTCGCGGGCACCATCTGCCGCCTCGCAGCCAAACACGATATCCAGGCACCGCAAAACGAGTGGCTCTATCGGCGCATCCGCGATATCGAGAAAAGCTGGTAGCGCCGACGCGCCGCATTCAACAGCCTTAACAGCAAAACCGCCGCAAGGGAACCTTTCCCCTGCGGCGGCCTTCATCTTCGTCTATGACCGGCGGCCGATCTCACAACAGTTAGCGTTGCGACCCCGGCACCTCGTCCTCATCGTCGCGGCAAAGAACCACGCCTGCGCTTCCCAGCAGCGTGGCCGCGATCAGCGCGCCGACCACAATAGAGGCAGCCCCACAAGACCCCTGCACACCTGCGACGAGCGCGGCCGTAGGACCAAGGCAACCAAGCGTCAATGCAATGGCGGCAACGGCGATATCTCGAGCGTTCACAAGACCACTTCCTCCACGAGAAAGACCTTATTTCTCATGAACTAGTGTGCCCCGCATCCATACGCCCAGCGTACCGCCACGGTAAGGGCTCTGTTAACTCGAACGCACATAAAGAACGGGCGGCTTTACGTTGCCTAAAAGCTCAGTAAAGACGCCCGCCCATCATGTGCCTATTTTGCTTATGGCAGATTACCAACCGGTGTAGTAGTCGGTGGTTCCGGCAGCGCAGCCGGAGTCATAGACCTTGCAATCACCCTTGGAGCCCGTAAAGGTCGAGCCCTGGGCCATATCGCCCGCGGCAACAACGTAATAGCCGTCGGAATCGCGCCAGAAGCCCTCAGAATCCTGAGTCCATTCGCCCGTGCGATAGTGATAAAGCACATTGCTGCTGTAATAGGTCTCGCGGCGCCCGTTGTAGTTATTGACACCCGCAGAGCGCGTCAGGCCCGATCCGTTCGCGTAGGACGCGGCAGACGCGTAAGGCGGAGTATAACCGGCGTTGTAGTACGAAGCCTGGGCGGCCTCGGCAGCCTCCGCCTCGGCGGCAGCCTCGAGCGCTTCGCACTTGGCATCCTCAAGCGCAGCGCGCAGCTCATCGAGCTCGGTCGACTTGGCGTCGACCTCCCCCATCGTCAACAGGCTACCCGCACCGTCGATGCAACCCTGCAGCACAGCGCGCTCGTCATCGGTGGCATAGTCGCCATACATATTCATGATGATCTGAGCGCGCATCTCCAGGGAATCGCGCTTGGCCTCCATCGAGGCGTTCCACTCCTGCATGGAACCATAACCATCGCCACGATAGTCAACGGGCTGCACCAGCGTCGTCTCGGACGGAGTAGATCCAACCGTATCGGACAGTGTTGCGGCGTGGGCATCAGTTGCACCGGCGCCCGCCAAAAGTGCCACGGTCAGAGCGGCGGAAAGGGCGGCGGTTTTCGGTTTTCGTGAATCAATCCTCATGTAGCTGGAAACCTCCGTAGTGCGTTTTTGCTGCGTTTGAGCTGCGTGTGATTCGATCGCGCTGCATAGTACCCCGAGCAAATCGCGACCTGCGGTTTTACTTAAAAGGCGCACGTCAATTGCGTAAAACTCACATCCTCTCAACAGGAGTTTTCCACAACTCGAATGCATAAAGCGTGTCAAAAACCCTGTTTTTGCACCCTCTCTATGCAAATAAGGCGCCTGTGCAACCATTGTTCGCACAGGCGCCTTGAGCAGGCATTTTATGCAGTTATACCTATCGAGTCGCAAGGGGTCCTTGCACAAGTCGCCTTACTCGTCCAGCGCGGCGAAGGCCTGCTTCAGATCCCAAATGATATCCTCGGCGTTCTCGGTACCGATGGAAAGACGGATCGTGGAGGGCGTGATGTTCTGCTCGGCGAGCTCCTCGGCAGAGAGCTGGGAGTGCGTGGTGGTAGCCGGGTGCACGACGAGCGACTTGACGTCGGCCACGTTGGCGAGCAGCGAGAACACCTGCAGATGATCGATGAACTTCCAAGCTGCCTCCTGGCCACCCTTAATCTCAAAGGTAAAGATCGAGGCACCGCCACGGGGGAAGTACTTCTGATAGAGCTCGTGATCGGGGTGCTCAGGCAGGCTCGGGTGGTTCACCTTGGCGACGTGGCTGTCACCAGCCAGGAACTCAACGACCTTCTTGGTGTTCTCGACATGACGGTCAACGCGCAGCGACAGAGTCTCGGTGCCCTGGAGCAGGACCCAGGCGTTGAACGGACTGATGCAAGCGCCCTCGTCACGCAGCAGGATAGCGCGGACATAGGTTGCAAAGGCGGCGGGACCGGCAGCCTCGGCAAACGAGACACCGTGGTAGGAGGGGTTGGGCTCAGCAATCTGGGCGTACTTTCCGCTCGCCTTCCAATCGAAGTTACCGCCGTCGACGATCACACCGCCCAGCGAGGTGCCGTGGCCGCCGATGAACTTGGTTGCGGAGTGGACGACGATATTGGCACCATGCTCCAGCGGACGGAGCAGATACGGGGTGCCGAAGGTGTTGTCGACGACAACCGGCAGACCGTGCTTCTTGGCGATCTCGGAGATGGCGTCGATGTTGGGGATGTCGGAGTTGGGGTTGCCGAGCGTCTCGAGATAGATGACCGTGGTGTTGTCCTTGATGGCACCCTCGACCTCTTCAAGGTTATGGGCATCGACAAACGTGGTCTCGACGCCAAACTGGGAGAGCGTATGCTCCAGCAGGTTGTAGGAGCCACCGTAGATGGTCTTCTGAGCCACCACGTGGTCACCGGCCTGGGCAAGAGCCTGCAGGGTATAGGTGATGGCAGCAGCACCGGAGGCGACGGCAAGACCTGCCACGCCACCCTCGAGGGCGGCGATACGGTCCTCGAAGCCGCCCTGGGTGGAGTTGGTCAGACGGCCGTAGATGTTACCGGCGTCGGCAAGACCAAAGCGGTCGGCGGCGTGCTGGGAGTTGCGGAACACATAGCTCGTGGTCTGGTAGATAGGCACGGCGCGGGAGTCGGATGCAGGATCGGCGCTCTCCTGGCCAACGTGCAGCTGCAGGGTATCGAAACCAAAGGTGTGCTCGGGGTTGTTGATAAACTGGCTCATGATGATCTCCTTGATCGAACAAAAGTAATAAGAGTAAGAGAAGTGAGTCGCTGTCTCCTGATCACGCCGACGGGCGCAAACAGGAGCCCGGCATTCGTCTTGGTAAGCAATTCATATGCGGGCCTCCTTTCGCATCCCGGTTCCGTAGTTGGCTTAATTACCTACCGTCTTTGTGTGTTTTGAATAGTACGAGCATTGTTTTCCTCGGTCAATCACTTTAAAGCGCTAACCTGTTATCGGTTTTATAGATAACACTCGAAAGGACGGGCGCCGATGACCCTCCAACAGCTTCGCTTTTTGATCGCCGTGGCAGAGTCCGGTTCGATCAACGCCGCAGCCCAGCGCCTCTATACGGCACAGTCCAATATCTCCAATGCCGTCAAAAGCCTGGAGCAGGAACTTCATATCGAAATCTTTACGCGCTCCAGCCGCGGTGTTGCACTCACCAACGACGGCACCGAGCTTTTGGGTTATGCACGCCAGGTCGTAGAGCAGGCCGACATGCTCGAGGCCCGCTACGAGGACGGCGGTACCCCGCAAGCCCGCCTCGCCATTTCCGCCCAACACTACGCCTTTTCGGTCGAGGCCTTTGTCAACGTAGTCGAGCGCTGCCGCGACAGCAAGTTCGAGTTCATCATGCGCGAGACCACCACAGCGCAGATTATCGACGACGTGCGCGCGTTTCGCAGCGATATCGGCATCCTCTATCTGGATGACTTTAATACCCGTGTCTTGCAGAAGGCCTTTACCGATGCCCGAGCGAGCTTTCATCCCCTCTTTGATGCAAAAGTCCACGTGTTCGTCAGCGAACGCCACCCGCTCGCACGCCGTTCGCAGCTGTCCCTTGCCGACCTCACGCCCTATACGCGCTACAGCTTTGAGCAAGGCACCTCGAACTCCTTCTATTACGCCGAGGAACCGTTTAGCTATATTCCCTGCAACCGCAATATCCGCGTATCCGACCGCGGGACGCTCACCAACCTGCTTATCACCTCGAACGGCTATGCGCTGTCGACCGGCGTACTCTCCAGCGAAATGCAGTGGGGCATGGCCTCGATCCCCCTGGCAGACGCCCCGACGATGCATGTGGGCTACATCATGCATGACGACCGCAAGCCCTCTCCCCTCTTGCAGCAATACCTCGACGAGCTCAACCGCATCATCCATGCCAACCAACTGTCGGAAGACGGGGTAGAAATCGTAGATTGCTAGCCCCCGGCGGGCATGGCGCTACAATGGTCACTCACGCGAAACGTACCCAACGAAAGGAACCATGTGAAGGTCATCATCTATACCGACGGCTCGGCCCGATCAAATCCGGGACGCGGCGGCTACGGCGCCGTGCTCAAATACACCAACCCCGCCGGCAAGACCTTCACCTCTGAGCTTTCGCGCGGCTACGCCAAGACCACCAACAACCGCATGGAGCTCATGGCCGTTATCGTGGCACTCGAGGCGCTCAACCGCCCCTGCGACGTCGAAGTCCATTCCGATTCGCAGTACGTCGTTAACGCCTTCAACAAGCACTGGATTGACGGATGGAAAAAACGCGGCTGGAAGACCGCCAACAAGCAGCCCGTCAAGAACCGCGATCTGTGGGAGCGCCTACTCACCGCAAAGAGCAAGCACAAGGTTGAGTTCATCTGGGTTAAGGGTCACGCCGGCCATGAGCTCAACGAGCGCTGCGACGAGCTCGCCACCACGGCGGCCGACGGCAGCAACCTCGATATCGACACCGGCTTTAACGAGAGCGACCTGTAACGGCGTTTTCGTACGCTATTTCCTGCCCCTTCGCGCTACACTCATCCTGTAAACCGAACGGCACGAGGGGGATACATGCTGCGTATAGCGACCATCGGCACATCCATGATTACCGACGACTTTATCCAGGTCGTCAACGCCAACGACCAAGCCGCGTTTGTGGGCACGCTCTCGCGCGATGCCAATCGCGGTGCTGCCTTTACCGCCGAGCGCGGTGGCGAGCGAAACTTTACTTCACTCGATGAGCTCGCGGCAGCCGCCGACGTCGACGCCGTCTATATCGGCAGCCCCAACGCACTTCACTACGAGCAGGCCCTTGCCTGCATCGCCGGTGGCAAGCACGTCATCGTCGAGAAGCCCTTCTGCGCCACCGAGGCGCAAGCGCTGGAAGTCTTCCGCGCTGCCGAGGCAGCAGGTGTCGTGGCCCTCGAGGCCATGCGTCCCCTCCACGATCCCGCCTTCCACGCCATCGAGGACGCCCTGGGTGAGATCGCCCCCATCCGCCGCGCCTCATTGCGCTTTGGAAAATATTCCTCGCGCTACAACGAGATTCTCGCGGGACGCGCCACCAATATCTTCGACTGCAATATGGCCTCGGGTTCCCTCATGGATATTGGCGTCTACACCGTCGAGCCCATGGTCGAGATTTTCGGCATGCCCTCCGGCCTTACGAGCATGACCACCCTGCTCGATCCCACCACGCGACAGCTCACGCACGGCCCCATCGACGGCTGCGGTTCCATCCTCGCCAGCTACGGCGGTGGCCGTATCTCCGTCGAGCTCGCGCACTCCAAAATTACGAATGACCTGCTGCCCTCGCAGATCGAAGGCGAGCGTGGCACTATCCAGATCGACCATCTGTCCACGCCCCGCAACGTCCGCATCGACTATCGCGGCGACGTCGTACG
>RPYR01000057.1 GCA_008671285.1 Collinsella aerofaciens
CGGCCTTTTTGCTCGGCTTGAACGAATCTTTTGTCTCAATCTGTAACATCTAGCAGGGATTTTCAATCCTAACTGTTATAGATTTAGACGAACGGGCGACCAGGGCTGAAAGATCTCAATCTGTAACACGTAGCCCACTTTTAACCGTCTAACTGTTACAGATCAAGACAATAAGATAGTCAAATCCGAACTTTCCAAGCAGTTATGAACCATGGTTTCTAGTTTTCGGTATCACGAACATACTTTCGGTATCATTTAATGATATTATGATATCGAAAGTATGTTCGTGATACCGAAAGGAGCCGCATGCGCCAGTTCGATTACACCACAGTCCCAGCGGAACTCGAAGCAACTCCAATCACCAACCTCCTCCTCTCGATACGCGAGCATAAAGGCCGTCAGCTTGCTCTGAGTCAAGTCAAACCCGAACTTCTATCGTCCCTTATGGAGGAAGCTAAGATCCAAAGCACCCAATCCTCCAACGGACTTGAAGGAATTATTACCACCCAAAAAAGACTCAAAGCGATCATGGCGTATTCCGCCAAGCCAAGCTCCCGCGCAGAGGAAGAAATCGCTGGATACCGAGATGTGCTGTCGCTTATTCACGAGCAACACGATTCCATTCCCGTAACGCCATCGGTCATTTTGCAGTTGCATCGTGACCTCATGGCGCACACGGCAATCTCGTATGGAGGCCATTGGAAAGATAGCGATAACGAAATCGTCTCCATTGACGATCAAGGTAATCGATTTGTGCGCTTTAGGCCCCCTTCGGCTCTAGCAACCCCGGGACTTATTAAAGAAGCCTGCCAATCCCTCAACGATGCTTTATCTCGCCAAGTTTGCGATCCCCTCCTTATATCGCTCCGCTTTATCTTCGATTTTGTTAGCATTCATCCCTTCAACGATGGCAATGGCAGGATGAGCCGGCTCCTTACAACGCTGCTGCTCGAAAAGACTGGATACGACGTTGCGCGTTACATCAGCATCGAACGACTTATTGAAGACAACAAAGCGCTTTACTACAACGCCCTCGCTGCAAGCTCCACTGGATGGAATGAAAATCTAAACACCGAAGTACCCTTTATCCGTTTCATGCTCGGAACAACCCTGGCCGCCTACCGACAGCTCGAGCAGCGTACCTTAATTGAATCAAGCACTCGTCCCATGTCGAAGCAAGCGCGCATCGCTGTTCTATTTCAACAGAGACCCGGCGTCATTAAGAAATCCGACATCCGGTCCAGCTGCCCCGATATCAGCGAGGTAACCGTTAAACGAACCCTCGGCCAGCTTGTTAGTTGCAGCGCAATCGAAAAAACAGGAGCGGGTCGTTCGACGGGCTACATACTCAAAGACGTCCATGCTCTAGAACTATTCTTGCAAGCCGCAATACCCGATGGCGAGGCCGCAATAACAAAAGAGGCTCCAAAGGATAAACTCCTTGAACGTGTAAACCACGCCGAGGATGAAAGCAGAGAAGGGCTCTATGAAGACTACGATTCATTCTCAATGGACATAAAGACGAAATACGGAGTCTAGTCATATCCCAGAATAGCCTCATCCTTGTTGCCCAAAGTTATTTACGCGTCATTGTAAAGCGGTACCCCCGCGCCGGCAGGGGGCAGAAGTATCGCCTGCAGCGCTAGCTAGCAGATGACCTGCGTGTGTTCCTCGATGGCGGCACGATTCTCGGCGGCGATACCCGGTTCGCACACCGCGGCATCCAGGCTGTCCAAGCGACAGAAGGTGTAGAAGTCGCGCTTGCCGATCTTGCTGGAATCGGCGATCAGATAGCGTGAGTCGGCCTTGCTAAAGGCGAGCTGCTGGATACGGCCCTCGTCCATGTTGGACGTAGATACGTCGCCATCCAGAATGCCGTTGGCGCCGATAAACGCCGCGTCGATGCCCAACGCACGCAGGGTATCCTCGGCCGTTGGTCCCACAAAAGCGGCGGTGCGGCGACGGTACATACCGCCCACGAGGCACAGGTCGCAGTCTTCGCGCGCCTCGAGCAGGTTAAACACCGAAAGCGAATTGGTCACAATGCGCAGGCGAAACGCCGGCAGCATCGAGGCCATCTGCTCAACCGTGGTGCCCGTACCCAAAAAGATGGTCGAGCCCTCCTCGATGAGCTCCACAGCGCGGCGCGCGATCTGCAGCTTTTCCTCGGCATGCTTGGTGCGCTTTTCGCTGTGCGAATACTCGTGGCGCAACATAGCGTGGGGACGGCCCTGTGCACTACGGGCTCCGCCGTGCACGCGCTCGATCTCGCCCAGGCTTGCAAGCTCCTCAAGGTCGCGACGGATCGTCATGTCCGAGACACCTAACGCATCCGAAATCTCCTTAACCGAAACCGTGCCCTGCTCATCGAGCAGCTGGCGAACCCTATCCTGTCGCTCTGCCTTAATCACGATGAATCCTCGCCGTTCTATGCGTGCATATCATTCAAACAGTAACGAACAAATTGTATCAGACCCGTGCGCGTCAAAAATGAACGCCCGCACAGCTCCAATCATCACTTTTTTGAGAAAAATACCCCCTGCTTTAGTGGGGTGTAGTGATAATCTCGCCTGTTCGCGCTACAGTTTGTCGGAAATACCTCGATGTTAGGAACCAAATGATCACTTCCGAGCTTTTCGGCACCGCGCCGTGCGGTACCCCCGTTCATCGTTACACCCTCAACGGGCCCGAGATCTGCGTTCGCATTATGGACTATGGCGCCACCGTGCTTGGTATCGACGTGCCCGACATTCCCGGCAACGTGCGCGATGTGGTGCTGGGCTTCGATAAGCTCGAGGATTACTTTGACAACCCCGCCTGCTTTGGCGCGACCATCGGCCCCGTGGCAAACCGCACCGCGGGCGCCACGATCACCATCGACGGTACGGACTGGCATATGCCCGCCAACGAGGGCGCCAACAACCTGCACAGCGATCTTGAGCATGGTCTGCACAAGCGCGTATGGGATGTTGAGCTCGACGAGGTCCACAATGCCGTGCGCATGGCCACCTCGCTTGAGGATGGCGAGCTGGGCCTGCCCGGCAACCGCACCTTTACGGCCGTGTTTACCGTGACGCGCACCGGCGTCTTCCGCATCGAGTATGGCTGCGAGAGCGACCGCGCCACCTACGTGTCCATGACCAACCACACGTACTTTAACCTTGCCGGTCATAACGCCGGCATGGACTGTGAGCACTTCTTTGTTGCCAACGCCGCCCACTACCTGCCCATTAACGAGCAGAATATCCCCACCGGCGAAATCGCTCCGGTCGAGGGCACGCCGTTTGACTTTCGCGAGCTGCGCCCCGTCGCTCCTGGCATGGAAGCCGATGACCCGCAGATTAAGCAGGCCCGTGGCTACGATCACTGCCTGTGCATCGATGGCTATCAGTACGGCCGTAATCTGCGCCGCGCGATGCACGTCGAGGAGATGTGGACCGGCCGCGAGCTGGACTACTACACCTCCGCGCCGGGCGTTCAGCTCTACACCGGCAACTGGCTGGGCGACGAGCACGCCAAGGACGATGCCAACTATGGCTGGGGCGCCGGCTTCGCCCTCGAGGCCGAGATGTACCCCGACACGCCGCACCAGCCGCTGTTCCCGC
>RPYR01000161.1 GCA_008671285.1 Collinsella aerofaciens
CGCTTCATAACAGCGAGACGAGTCTCGGGGTCGAGCGACGGGTCAACAAAGAACAGCAGTTCATAAGCCTTCATATTGTCACCTCCTCTGGGCAAATGTGGCTTCAGGTCGTGAAGGTGCGCCTGAAGCAGGAAAAGACTTAGTAATAATATCTTTCAACCTCCCAGGCCGCAAGAATATGCAGCTACAACCTCATGACCTCCACATATGCCCATGCTCGCACCACGTTTCATGCGCATTCCAACCAAATGCCGACCAAGAGCTTGACGGATTTGTGGACAAGATACGATGCCGCGGGGATTAGCTGAGCCAAGCCGCAGGTCAGCGGACGCACGGTTGTGGTCGCGAAATGCATACCAGTGGTCCACAACGGCGCTCGAAGATTTTTACATTCATTGCCAAGTCGCTTATGAATACCCCTTTTGAACAATTGAGTTGATCAACCACGCTGGTCGGAAGCCGTTTTTTGGCACCTCAAACCCCACTGCAACGCCAAGCGCGGCCGAGCGTTTTAAAAAATGCCAACTTTTCTGTTTGCACTTTGCGATTCCTCGTGTATACTGACTTTCGCATTTAACGGAGAGTTGTCCGAGTGGCCGAAGGAGCACGATTGGAAATCGTGTAGGCGTCAAAAGCGTCTCCAGGGTTCAAATCCCTGACTCTCCGCCAGTTAATTCCTAAGCATGCCTTCGAGCCTGCTTTGTTTTTACCCCACGCGGAGGGGTGGCAGAGTGGTTGAATGCGGCGGTCTCGAAAACCGTTTGGCCTGTATAAGGTCACGAGGGTTCGAATCCCTCCTCCTCCGCCATTAGATGGTATGAGCCCCAGCAATGGGGCTTTTTTCTTTTTGGGCACATTTTAATTACGCGCAGGAGGAGGGATTCGAACCCGCCAGGGCGCGAAGCGTAAAGAAAACGCGCCCGTGGCGCGTTTTTAGCGCAGCGCGGTCGGCGTAAGCCGACCGGATAAATTTTGAGCAAAGCTCAAAATTTGGACATCCCTCCTATTCAGCCACGCCCCCATCGCGTTCGGCATCAACCCGGATCCCCAAACATGGAACCTATGACCGTACCCAGTCCCGACCGTTTGCCGAGCAATAGGGTCGCAATCGGCGCCGAACATGTACTATGTACGGGCATTGTCAAAATCCGTAACCCAAAGGACCCCATCTTGCCCGTCGTCGCCGCTATGACCATTACCTCACATGCATCGGATGCCATGGTCGCTATTCCGTTTTGGCTCGAGATGTTCGCTGTTGTCGCTGCATCGATCTCGGGTGTACTGGTTGCGCGCGAGCACAAGCTCGATCTGGTGGGCGCGGTCGCGCTCGCGGTGGTCTGCGGTCTGGGCGGCGGTCTCTTGCGCGATATGACGCTGCAGGTGGGCAACGTCTACATCCTCAACCAGCCGATGGCACTGCCGCTTTCCATCGCCACGGCAGCCATCATCTACATTTTCCCGGCAATCGTCGACAAACCCGAAAAACTCATTCCCCTGCTCGACATCATCTCGGTCGGCATCTATGCCGCCACCGGAGCGGACAAGGCGCTGGTCTACGGCTTTGCACCGGCGGTGTGCATCATGATGGGCTTTTTTACCGCGGTGGGCGGCGGCATGTTGCGCGACGGCTTTATGGGCGTGGTTCCGGGCATTTTCCAACGCACTAACTTTTATGCCATCGCGGCCATCGCCGGATCGGCAAGCTATGTAAGCCTCGTTATGAGTGGCTTGGTCAGCAATGTCGTCGCGTTGGTCGTATGCGTTGTCGTGACCATGGGTCTGCGCTGGCTCTCACTGCGCTTTGACATCAAAAGCCCCACCGAAGAAGATATTGCGCGCTTCTTGCACCGTAAAAAGTAGACAGCACGGCACGACCCTTCGAAATGCAACCGAGAGGTTCTTTTAGAGCGCCCACGCGTTGGGTACCCTGTTAGATATATGCCGAGTATCTAACGAAGGATTCACTATGCCCTGCAATCAATTCCCGTTGACCCAGCGCCGTAAAGCATGGGGCCGCATCACCATCCTATTCGCGCTCATCGCGCTGGCGATCACCGTGCTTCCCACGGCGGCGTTCGCCGGCACGGACACCGCAGGCAATGTCCTTGCGACCGACAATGACGCCAATCCGTCCGGCGTCGAGGGTGACCTGTACTGGGCCGGTCAGGCCCTCAACTTGGATGACGCGTCCATCGACCACGATATCATCGCTGCGGGCGATACCCTCTCAATTCGCGACTGCACGGTGGGCGGCGCCGTTCGTCTTGCGGCGCGCACGATTGATATCGCCAAGACCACGGTTGACGGCAGCGTCACGGTCGTCGGTCAGCACGTTGTGCTCAACACCGACAGCTCTGCCAACTGTTTTTACGCGATGGGCGAGACGGTTGCTCTGCGCGGCTCCGCCAAGTCGGCAGCGCTTGCGGGCGACACGGTAACCATCGATGGCACCGTCGAGGGCAATGTTGAGGTTTGGGCCGACAAGCTCATCCTGGGCAAGAACGCCCACATCACCGGCACCGTGAACGCGCACGTCTCCGAGGACCCCGAGCGCGCCGCGGGAGCCGAGGTCGGTGCGCTCAAGATCGACCGCACCGAGAACGAGGATACTTCCACCGTTAACGATGTCATCGGCGGCATCGTCGCCGCGGCGCTCTCGACCTGCTTTGTCGCTCTGCTGCTCGAGCTCGTCTTTCCGCGCGCGACCGCCAGCGCCGCCGGCATGCTCCACCAGCGCCCCACGCCCCTGTGGGTGAGCGGTCTTCTGGGTACGATTGCTATCGCCCCCGCCGCCCTACTGCTGATTATCTCTATCGCCGGTCTGTCGCTTGCCGGAGCCCTCATGTGCGGTGTCATTGGCATCGCGCTGGTGTCGAGTGCCTTTGCAGGGTGCGCGATTGCACGCATGGTCGGACACAGCCAGAACCGCTACGCCATGGCAGCCGTTGGTGGCGTAATCGCAGGCGCCCTCACGGGGCTTCCCCTCGTAGGCGGCTTCATCAGCGGCGTGGCCTTTGTCTTTATGCTCGGCTACATCATCCAAATCATCTGGCACAACGCCCACCTCAAGCCGCAGCAGCCGACTAACACGCCGGGACTCCCCACCGCTTAGCAGCTAACCGCCACAAAGATGCCAAGCACCTTTGTGGCGGCGCAAACGAACCTGCCCCCTGCACCAAAAAGGGCGCCGACCATTGCGGTCGACGCCCTTTCTTATTGACGGTTATAAGCCCCAGCGCTTATTTGTTGACCTGGCCAGCGCGAACGGCAGCCTTCTTGCGGTCGGTAGCGTTGAGCAGACGCTTGCGCAGGCGGATGTTCTTGGGAGTGATCTCCACCAGCTCGTCGTCGGCGATGTACTCCAGCGCCTCCTCCAGCGAGAAGGTGCGGGGCGGCACCAGCTGGACGGAGATATCGGAGGTCGAGGAACGCTGGTTGCCCAGGTTCTTGGTACGAGCGATGTTGACGACCATGTCGCCGGCCTTGCTGCGCTCGCCCACGATCATGCCCTCGTAGCACTCGGTGCCCGGCTCAACAAACAGCTGGCCGCGCTCCTGCAGCGTACCCAGAGCATAGGCAACGGCCTTCTCGGTGGTCATGGAGATCATGGCGCCGTTCTGGCGGTTGCCGATCTCGCCGGCGTAAGGACCATACTCCAGGAAGGTGTGGTAGAACACGCCCTCGCCGTGGGTAACGTTCATGATGCGGTTCTTAAGACCCATGATGCCGCGGGTCGGGATCTTAAACTCGAGGTGCGTCACGATGCCCGAGGTATCCATGCTCGTCATGATGCCGCCGGAGGTACCGAAGACCTCAACGACCTTGCCCGAGTACTCGTCCGGGCACTCGACAACAGCCTGCTCGACGGGCTCCATCTTGTTGCCGTTCTCGTCCTTCTTAAACAGAACGCGGGGACGGCCGACCTGGAACTCAAAGCCCTCGCGGCGCATGGACTCCATCAGGACGGACAGGTGCAGGATGCCGCGACCCGAGACCTCAACGCCGCTCTTGTCCTCGAGCTCCTCGATCTTCATGGTCACGTTGTTCTCGGCCTCGTTGAACAGGCGCTCCTTGAGCTGACGGGCGCCCACGATGTCGCCGTCGCGACCGACGAGCGGGGAGGTCGAAGCCTCAAAGACGATGGACAGGGTCGGCGGGTCGATCTCGATGGGCTCGAGCTCAACGGGGTTCTCGGGGTCGGTGTAGACATCGCCGATATCGGTGCGGTCAATACCCACGACGGCGGCGATATCGCCGGCGCCGACTTCCTGGCACTCGGTGCGGCCCAGGTAGTCGAAGGTAAAGAGCTGTTTGACGGTAGCGGTGGCGCTGGAGCCGTCGTTCTTCACAACCAGAATCTGGTCGCCCTGATGGATGGTGCCGGAGTACACGCGACCGATGCCGATGCGGCCAACGAAGTTGGAGTGGTCGATGGTCACGCACTGCATGGCTAGCGGGGCGTTCTCGTCAACCTCGGGCGCGGGCATGTCGTCGATGATCATATCGAGCAGCGGGTACATGTCCATATTGCCGTCGTTGGGGTCAAGGCGGGCAAAGCCATTCATGGCGCTAGCGTAGACCACGTGCTCCATGGCGAACTCAAGCTGGTCGTCGGTGGCGCCCAGGTCGGCCATGAGGTCCAGGCAGTCGTTGTAGGCCTTCTCGGGGTTGGCGCCCGGACGATCGATCTTGTTGATGACGATCATGATCTTAAGGCCGGTGTCGATAGCGTGACGCAGCACGAAGCGGGTCTGGGGCATGGGGCCCTCAAAGGCGTCGACCAGCAGCAGGGCGCCGTCGGCCATACGCAGCACGCGCTCGACCTCGCCGCCAAAGTCGGCGTGGCCCGGAGTGTCGATGACGTTGATCTTAACGTCCTTGTACTCGATAGAGATGTTCTTGGCGAGAATCGTGATGCCGCGCTCGCGCTCCTGGTCGTTGGAATCCAGAACGCGGTCCTCGACCTGCTGGTTGGCACGGAAGGCGTCCGTGGCACGCAGGAGCTTGTCGACCATCGTCGTCTTGCCGTGGTCGACGTGGGCGATGATGGCGATGTTCCTCAGATTGTCTACGCGCATGTAGTTCCCCTATCTTCTATCCATATACA
>RPYR01000219.1 GCA_008671285.1 Collinsella aerofaciens
CCATCTGGTTCAAGTTCGAGAAGAACGCGACCCACCTCTTCGATAAGGTCTCTGGCAAGAACCTTATCTAGGCCCGGTGCATCCAGGCCTTCCCTTTGGGCGACTGCGGTATTGCCATCCTTTTGCCGCGGTCACATATAAGGCTCCCCTCCCGTCCACTGGGCGAGAGGGGAGCCTTTTTTTGTGTTGGGGCTGTCTGACCGGTCGTTTGTCTCGATCTGTAACGGGTGAGGCTGATTTCGGACGTTAGATGTTACAGATCGAGACAGTTCCGCTGAGCTGACCATTTCATCTAAATCTGTAACACCAAAGGTGAATTTCAGCTGCTAGATGTTACAGATCGAGATAAACCCAAGGGGAGGGGCCGGTATGTCTCAATCTGTAACAGCTGGGACCGTTTTTACCGAGTAGTTGTTACAGATCGAGATTGTTTGGCCGAGTTGGGTCGCAGGGTAACGTGCGGGCACAAAAAACGGAGCCGCGTTGCCGCGACTCCGTTTTCAAGAGGATGGGTAAGGGAAGCGAATTAGCTCAGGTGCCAGATCTCGTCGTTGTACTGGGAGATCGTGCGGTCGGACGAGAAGGTGCCGGCGTTGGCGATGTTGATCAGCGCCTTGCGCATCCAGGCGTCCTGGTCCTCGTAGTCGGCTAGCACGCGCTCCTTGGTCTGGATGTATTCCTCAATGTCGAGTAGGGCCATAAACCAGTCCTTACCCTTGATGTCGTCGTGCAGACGCTGCAGGCGCTCCGCGTTGCCGGTCGCCATAAAGGCCGGGTTGGTGATGAAGTCCACCAGCAGTTTAATGCCGGGCTTGCAGTAGAGCGCGCCGGCGTCATAGGTGCCGTCGGCGTAGAGTTGCTCGACCTGTTTGGACGAGGCGCCAAAGGTATAGATGTTCTCGTCGCCCACGAGCTCGGCAATCTCCACGTTGGCACCGTCGAGCGTGCACAGGGTCAAAGCGCCGTTGAGCATGAACTTCATGTTGGAAGTGCCGCTCGCCTCTTTGGAGGCCAGGCTGATTTGCTCGGAGATGTCGGCAGCGGGGATCACGCGCTCGGCAGCAGTGACGTTGTAGTTCTCGATCATGACGACCTGGAGGTAGGGAGCCACGTCGGGGTCGTTTGCGATCCACTGGGAAAGCGTCAGGATGAGGTGGATGATGTCCTGAGCGATGGTATAGGCAGGCGCTGCCTTGCCGCCAAAGATGATGGTGACGGGGTGCTTAGGTCTGTTACCGTTCTTGATGTCGAGGTACTTCCAGATGATGTAGAGCGCGAGCATCTGCTGGCGCTTGTACTCGTGGATACGCTTGACCTGAACATCGATGATGGCGTTGGAGGGGATCGTCACACCCTGATCGAGCGCCATGAACTGGCGCATGATGGTCTTTGCCTCGGCCTTGGTGGCGGCCAGGCGCTCAAGAATACTCTTATCGTCGGCGAAGTCGGCGAGCTTGCTCAAGTCGCCGGTGCTGCGCCAATCGGTACCGATCACATCGTCGAGCAGGCTGGCGAGCGCGGGGTTGGCTCCCTGGATCCAGCGGCGGAAGGTGATGCCGTTGGTCTTGTTGGAGAACTTCTCGGGGTAGATTTCGTAGAACGGATGAAGCTCGGTGTCCTCCAGGATTTTGGTGTGGAGTGCGGCGACGCCGTTGATGGAGAAGCCAAAGTGGATGTCCATGTGGGCCATGTGGACGGTGTCGTATTCGTCGATGATGGCAACGCGCGGGTCGTCGTGCTCGGCCTTTGCGATCTCATCGAGCTTGACGATAATGTCGGCGATGGCAGGGGAGACCTTCTGCAGGCTGGTGAGCGGCCACTTTTCGAGCGCCTCGGCAAGAATCGTGTGGTTAGTGTAGGCGACCATGGAGCGTACGATGGTCACGGCCTCGTCAAACTCGATGTCGTGCTTGGTGGTGAGCAAGCGAATGAGCTCGGGGATGACCATGGTGGGGTGCGTATCGTTAATCTGGACCACGGCGTAGTCGGCCAGATCGTGCAGGTTGCTGCCGCGCTCGATGGCCTCGTCGATCAGGAGCTGGGCGGCGTTGCTCACCATGAAGTATTCCTGGTAGATGCGAAGCAGGCGGCCCTGCTCGTCAGAATCGTCGGGGTAGAGGAACAAGGTGAGGTTCTTGGCGATCTCGGTCTTGTCGAAGTCGATGGAGCTGCCGGGTACCAGGCCGTCGTCGACACTCGCCAGGTCGAACAGGCGCAGGCGATTCTTGGCGGGCTGGCCATAGCCAGGCACGTCGATGTTGACGAGCTTGGAGGTGACGGCAAAGTCGCCGAACTCAACAGTGTAGGAGCGGTCGTCATCGATCAGGATATCCTGCTCGCCGAGCCACTCGTCGGGGACGGCCTTCTGCTGATTGTCGACAAAGCGCTGGCGGAACAGGCCGTAGTGGTAGTTGAGGCCCACGCCGTCGCCGGTCAGGCCCAGCGTGGCGATGGAATCCAGGAAGCACGCGGCCAGGCGGCCCAGGCCGCCGTTGCCGAGCGACGGTTCGACCTCAAACTCCTCAATCTTATTGAGGTCGTGGCCCGCGGCGGTGAGCTGGTCCTTAACCTCGCTATAGATACCGAGGTCGATCATGTTGTTGATGAGCAGCTTGCCGATCAAGAATTCGGCGGAGATGTAATAAAGCTTTTTCTTGCCATTGTTGAGCGGGCAGGCGGCTGAGCGCTTCTGCACGAGCTTAACAAGCAGTTTGTAAATGCGACGGTCATCGAGCTGCTCGAGCGAGATGCCAAAAGACTGCTCGGCAAGTTCTGCGAGATCGATACGGGGCATGTTTCCTCCTGTAATGGGTTGATTACATGTCTGCAATTCATAAGAAGCCCGCGCGAGGGGATTGGGGTGGCCTCGCGCGGGTAAGCAAGCGCGTCCGCACGGTGTGGTGGGTTCGGGCGCGGTGGCTCCTATTGGGGAAGCTCGATTTCGGCTTCCGACGGGATACGGAAGTAGGTCTCGGTCCAGTCGGTAAGCTTGTGCTCGAGCTCGCGGGTGATGGCACCATCGAGCATGCGCCAGGCCCAGTTGCCGCCTAGGGTGGCGGGGGTGTTGATACGCGCCTCGTTGCCCAGATTGAGCAGGTCCTGCATGGTGTAAATGCAGGTATCGCTCACGCTGGCGGCGATGGCTCGGTTGAGCGCGTCGGCTATGGACTCGCCTGCCTGCTGGTGGGTGTACAGGGCTGCCTGCTCGCGCTGACGCGGAGTGGCCGTACCCTCGAACCAACCGCGCGCCGTCTCGTTGTCGTGCGTGCCTACATAGGCGACGGTATTGGCGATATAGTTATGCGGCAGGTAATACGAGTTGGTGCCCTCAAAGGCAAACTGCAAGATCTTCATGCCGGGGAAGCCCGAGGTGTCGCGCATATCGATGACGCGGGGGGTGAGGAAGCCCAGGTCCTCGGCGATGATGGGCAGCGTGTCGAGTTTTTTCTCGAGCGTCTTGAAGAACTTGAGGCCGGGACCCTGCGTCCACGAACCGTAGGACGAATCGGGCGAGGAGAACGGCACCTCCCAATAGGCCTCGAAGCCGCGGAAGTGATCCAGGCGGATGACGTCGTACATGTCGAGGGCGGCGCGAATGCGGCCCTCCCACCAGGAGAAGCCGTCGGACTCCATGGCGTCCCAGTCGTAGATGGGGTTGCCCCAGTACTGGCCGGTGGCCGAGAACTGGTCGGGCGGCGTGCCGGCGACGCTCACCGGATTGCCGGCGGCGTCGATCTTAAAGAGCTCAGGCGTCGCCCACATCTCGACGGAGTCACGCGAGACATAGATGGGCAGGTCGCCGATGATGAGAATGTCGCGCTCGTTGGCATAGGCCTTGAGGCGGCTCCATTGGCGATCGAAGAAGTACTGCGTCATCTGGTGGTAGAGCATACGCTCCGGATGGTCGGCGCAGACCTTGGCGGAAGCCTCGCCGCGGGTGCGGAGCTCCGCGGGCCACTCCCAAAACGCCTTGAGACCGCACTCCTCTTTGACGGTCATGAACTCACAGTAGGGGATGAGCCAGTCCTCGTTGGCCTGGATAAAGTCATCGAAATCGGCCGGCTTGTCGGCAGCAAAGCGCTCGGCGGCGCGGTCGAGAATCTGACGGCGGCCGCCAAAGATAGCACCGTAGTCGACATTGCTGGGGTCGGATCCCAGATACACGCCATCGATATCGCGCTGCTCCAGATACCCTGCCTCGATAAGCTCGGCAAAGTCGATAAAGTTGGGGTTGCCTGCGCGGGCCGAGAACGACTGATAGGGCGAATCGCCATAGCTGGTCGTCGTAAGGGGCAGAATCTGCCAGTAATGTTGTTTGCACGAGGCGAGAAAATCGACGAAGTCGTAGGCATTCCAGCCAAAGCCGCCGATTCCGTATGGTCCGGGCAATGACGAAACGGGCATCAGAACACCGCTTGCACGCTCCATGGATGCACTCACCGTCCTTTTGAATAAGGGGCTGCGCCGTAGATGGATAGACGGCTCGTCCCGAGTTTCCATTTCTATTGTCCCTATTGTAGAACATGTTGTTTAAACATGTATATAGAGAATGAAAAAGTTGCCGAATTTCGGTGAATGGTAGTGCGCCATAAAGACGATATGAGCAGAACAATGTGAGCCCCTGCTTCGTATCGTCTTTTGATTCGTGGGCCAAGGCTGACAATGGTCGTCGTCATTAAAATCCGGCAGCCAGCCAGGTTGCCACAATGCGAGACTGGCTCACAATGCCACATGTTGCCTCTATTGGCCTTGAGGTGCACGCCCGCAGCATCAAAGGATGCGCCTTCAATCCGTTCACGGGCGAGATCGGCGGGAAGCCCCTTCTCCTACGACCCCGCCTCCGTCGCCGACTCGATCCTTTCTATCGAGTCGCCCGGGGCAGTCTACGAGTCCGGCGTCACCGGCTTTCCCTTCTGCAGGGAGCCGCGCTGCCTCGGCGTGGACTGCGTCATCGGCGCGGTCTCCAAGATGCAGAGGCCCGCGGCCGACAAGCGACGCAAGACCGACAAGCGCGACGCCGAGTTTTCGGCCAAGCAGCTCGCACTGCACGAAATCGTCGAGGTCCACGTCCCCGACTGCGAGTGCGAGGGCGCCAGGGACCTCTCCCAGGCCCCCGCCGATGCCCGGGAGAGGTTACCGTGTTACCGTCAAGCAGCGCCTCTCCAAGTACCTGCCCAGGAATGGGCAGTGCCACCCCGGCGGAGACGACCAGAGAAGGAGGCTCGGGACGTGGACCAGGGCGCACTGGGCCTGGATCGAAGCCGCGGAGATGGCCGACCCCACGGCCCAGCAGACCCTCGACTGCTATAAGGAGCGCGTCAAGCGGGCGGTAGACGAGAAGAAGGACCTGGAATCCAAGGTGGAGTCCCAGTCGGAACAGCCCCGATGGAAGCCGACGATGGACGTGCTCAGCTGCATGAAGGGCATCGACGTCGTCATCTCCGCTGTTAGTGTTAGTGTATTTTTCACCGTTTAGTTTAATGCTACCACTGACAGTTGAAACGCCTGTGGAAGGGATAGCCTTGTTGGACGGGGACTATTCGTGATAGTATCGCGCCGCAACATCGAGGCGCGAATCGCCCATGTGGTGGCAGTGTGAGTTTCGTGAGGTGTGGTGTGGACGGGACGCAGCGTTTTATGGGTCTGGCCGGTCCGACTGGTGTGCAGTTCTGTCGGGCCGGCCGAGATTGGTGAAGAGATCGCGTTGTTGAATGAGCGAATTTTACAAGCAGCTCTTCAAGGCGCTCTGGGCGTTGGCTAGGGCTGCGCAGTCAATCGCATGCAGCGATAGGCGAGGTGATTGCTCGATGGGTTGGCGACTAGTTTTGTGCCGTACTTGCCCCGGTGCCGTCGTTATCTGCCGAGTACCAGAATGCGTAGGCCGCAACGACGGCATCGTAGACGGCTGCAACTACGTTATCCACGACGGCTGCGAAGTTGACTACAACGGGAATGGGGCCGGTTTTGGAATCCATCTTCTCTACTTCTGGGGTCTCGTACATGGGAACATCTCCTTAGAGTTGGGACAGGACGCTCAGGTCGCCTAGATCGTCATCGATTAGGTCGATATAGAGGTCGCCGTCCATATTGATGTCTGCAATCAACGATGAGATCTCTTCCATCTCGTCAATCGAGTGCATGCGATTGGCCAACGCGGTAATAACGGGTTTATCCCAAACGGTTGCCATTCCGGCATCGTAGTATTCCTGAAGACTGTGTTTGCGAAC
>RPYR01000230.1 GCA_008671285.1 Collinsella aerofaciens
CCGCGCTGGGGAAGCTTGGTCAAAAAGTCGCATTTCTCGAGCACCAGACGCGAGATGCCGTCGCCCTCGGAGCCCATGACGAGCGCCACGCGGCCCTCGAAAGGAGCATCCCAGCAACTGCCTTCGGCGTGCTCGGAAGCACCGCCCACCCAAAAACCAGCGGCCTTAAAATCGTCGAGCGCACGGGCGATATTGGGAACCTGCGCGATAGGCAGATGCATGACGGCACCGGCTGAGGTCTTATAGCTGCCCACGGTCACGCCGGCGGCACGCTTATTGGCAATGACGACGCCCGCCGCGCCCACAACCTCGGCGGAGCGCACGATGGCGCCAAAGTTGCCGTCGTCAGTCACGTGGTCGAGCACCACGACAAGTGCCGGGCCCTCGCCTGCGCGGTCGAGAATATCGGCGACATCGGCATAGGGGAAGTTGCCAACCTCGAGCGCGATGCCCTGGTGAGCGCCGTGGCTCGACAGTGCGTCGAGCTGCGCGCGCGGCACATACTTAATGCGGACACCCACGGCGTTGAGGTCGTCGACCAGGCGCGACAAGGCGGCATCGCGCTCCCCGCCCTCGGCAATGAGCGCGCACTTGATGGGAAAACCAGTGCGCAGCGCCTCGGCGGCTGCACGACGACCTTCGATAAACTCGCCCTTGGGAGCCTGGACAGCGTCGCGGTTGCGATCGCGCTGCGGACGTGCGGCCTGGGTGCGATCGCGCTGGCCCTTGGGAGCGGCAGCGCGGTCATTGCGGCGAATCGGACGCGAGCCAGAAGCAGCCTGCTTGCCGCCACGAGGCGCATGCTTGCGATTGTCGGCCATAAAGTGACCTCCTAAATACAACTATCAAACGAAACAAAATAAACGACCGCCCATGAATATTAATTCGGGCGGTCGGTACGGGTTTTCCAAGTGCCCGAGATTGCCGTGAAAGAGGAGCGACGCGTACTTGAGTACGCGAGCGACGGTTTGAACGGCAAGGTCGGGTGCTTGGGAAACCCGCGGGGATTAGAGAGATTTGATACGAGTGCCGGCGGCGGTATCTTCAATCGTCAGGCCCAGGTCCTTGAGCTGGTCGCGGATGGCATCTGCCAGATCCCAGTTCTTGGCGGCACGGGCCTCGGCGCGGGCCTCGAGAATCTTGGCAGCAGCCTCGTCCACGTCGTCACCCGTGTAGGCAACCAGGCCGGCGGCAACGCCCAGCAGGCCCAGCGGCAGCTCGACCTTGGGCTCGGGAAGCTCGACGCCAAACGTATCGAGCAGCTCGGCCAGCGTATCGGCGGCAGCCAGGACTGCGGCCTTGTCGGCAGCATCGCCCGCCTGCTCCAGGTACTGGTTGCACTCGGTCACAAAGCCAAAGACAGCACCCATGGCACCGGCGGAGTTAAAGTCGTCGTCCATGCACTCCTTAAAGGTGGCACGGGTCTCGGCGGCCTTGGCGGCAAACGCCTTGGATGCTGCCTCATCGGCATCGGCCGTCGCATGGTTCGCGGCCCAGCGCAGGTTCTCGACCGTACCGGCGATACGCGTGAGCGAGTTCTCGGCACCCTCCAGGCGCTCCCAAGAAAAGTCGAGCGGCGAGCGATAGCTCGTCTGCACCATCAGCAGACGCAGGGCCGCGGCAGAGTGCTGCTCGAGGACCTCGGCCAGCGTAAAGAAGTTGCCGAGCGACTTGGACATCTTCTCGCCGTCGACCAGCAGCATGCCCGTGTGCATCCAGGTGTTGGAGAAACCCTGGTGCCAGGCGCAGGTGGCCTGGGCGCACTCGTTCTCGTGATGCGGGAAGGCAAGGTCGGAGCCACCGCCGTGGATGTCGATCGGAGTGCCCAGGTAGCGATGCACCATGGCGGCGCACTCGGTGTGCCAACCGGGACGGCCCTCGCCCCAGGGGCTCGGCCAGCTGGGCTCGCCGGGCTTGGCGGCCTTCCACAGGGCAAAGTCGAGCGGGTCGTTCTTGTCCTCGTTCTCCTCGATGCGCGCGCCAACCATAAGGTCGTCGATGTTGCGGCCCGAGACCTGACCATAGTTGGGATCGCTGCGCACGGCAAAGTACACGTCGCCGTTATCGGCTGCGTAAGCGTGGCCCTGCTCGATAAGCGTCTTGATCATGGCGATCATGGGGCCGATCTCCTTGGTGGCGCGGGGGCGCACATCGGGATCGAGCACGTTGGCGGCGCGCATGACGCCGATGAACTTGTCGGAGAACTCCGTCGCGACCTCGGCGGCCGTACGGCCCTGCTCGTTGGCGCGCTTGATGATCTTGTCGTCGACATCGGTGAGGTTCTGGGCGAACGTGACCTCGTAACCGCTCGCGATGAGCCAGCGGCGAATCACGTCAAAGCTGATGAACGTACGGGCGTTGCCGATGTGGATGTTGTCGTAGACCGTGGGGCCGCACACGTACATGCGGACCTTGCCGGACTCGATGGGCTGGAACTCTTCCTTTTTATGGGTAGCGCTGTTGTAGATACGCATTCGTTACTCCTTAACGGTTTTCTGTAGCAGGCAGACGGCCCAGGCGCCGATTCCCTCGCCCTGGCCTTCCCAACCGAGCTTTTCGGTCGTAGTGGCGGCGACGCCCACGTTTTCGACGTCAACGCCCAGGGCATGGGCAAGGTTGGCACGCATGGCATCGCGGTGCGGGGTGATCTTAGGCTGCTGGCAGGCAATGGTGCAATCGGCATCGACAAACTCGAAGCCCAGCTCGCGCGCGTAGTCCATCACGCGAGCGAGCAGCACCATCGAATCGGCACCCTCATAGGCGGGGTCGGTATCGGGGAATAGCTTGCCGATGTCTCCCCCACGGCAGGCGCCCAGAATGGCGTCGGCCAAGGCGTGCGCGAGCACATCGGCATCCGAGTGGCCCAGCAGGCCGCGCTCGTAGGGAATGTCGACACCGCCGATGATACATCGACGCCCCTCCACCAGACGGTGAACGTCGTAGCCATGGCCAATGCGCAGGTTACTGAACATGGGGAAGGTCCTCTCCCTCGGCCATGCGGCCAAGCAGAATCGCGGTTACGGGACGCAGGTCCTCGGGCACCGTCACCTTAAGGTTATCGCGCGGGCTCTGGACGCAGCGGACGCGCCCACCCATGCGCTCGACCAGCGACGAATCATCGGTGCCGATAAAGCCCTCGGCAATGGCTGCAGCATGGGCGCGCTTCATAGCATCGACGCTAAAGATCTGCGGCGTCTGCGCTGCCCAGTAGAGCTCACGCGGCGGCGTCTCGACGATATTGTCGCCATCGACGATCTTGAGCGTGTCGATCGCGGGCTGGCCGCACACGACACCGTCGAGGGCGCGGTCGCCCACAAGCACGTCGATCGCGTGGTCGATGGCCTCGGTCGTAATGAGCGGACGGGCGCCGTCGTGGATAGCGACATATTCGAAACCCGCCGGCACCGCGTGCACGCCGGCGCGGGTGGAATCCTGACGAGTATCGCCGGCATCGGCAAAGCTGATGGGCGTGTCATAGTCAAACGGGTCGATAGCCAAGCGGCGCATCTCGGCACGGCGCTCGGCAGGGCAAACCACGACGATATGGCCGACCTTGTCGCTACGATCGAACGCGCGGATGGACCAGCTCATGAGCGGACGGCCCGCCACGTTAACGAGCTGCTTGCCGCCGGGATTTCCAAAGCGCTGGCCGCTGCCGCCGGCAACGACCACGGCGCATACGGGCGCCATTATGCGTTCCCCTGTTTGGTGCCCTTCATGCGGTACAGCGAGTCCGCAAGAATGGCAGGGTTGTTGACGCCAAAGTCGCCCAAGCGCTCCGGATCCTCGCTGATGTCGTCCATGAGCTCCTGCAGCGAGCCATACTCGTCGACGATCTTCTCGGCCACGCCGTCGCGCACGACGGACACACGCGAAAGCGTGCGCAGGCCCAGCGGCGTCATGACGGAGTCCTCGTCCAAGTCGTCATAGCCCAGAACTGCCGCCACGTGCTGCGGGTCGGACAGGTCCTTAGGCGTCATGCGGCTAAGCTCGGCGCGAATCTTCTCGGCGTTTGCCTCGGAGGAATCGCTCGCATAGTCGCGAATCATCAGGTCGTACTCGGTATCCATGCTGGAGCCGGCGAGTTGTTCGAGCTGCATCTGCACGAGCTTGCCCTGGTTGCCCAGCTTGACGATGCAATCCTTAAGCTCGGTCTTTGCCTGCTGCATGATCTCGAAGCTCGAGAAGATGCCAGTGATGTCGGCGAGCGTGACGTAGTCGTCCAGCTCGAGTGCCGTCAGGCGCAGCAGGGAGCGATCGAGCGACTGACGGGTAGTCTGGAGCGTGGCGACGAGCTGGTTGACCGAGCTCATGATGGTGGTGACGGGCTGGATCTCGTAGCTCTTGCCGTGGACGTACACGTTGACGACGGCACGACGAGCCGAAACCGAGATCACGATGGCGTCGGTGAGCACCGACATGCGAGCGGCAGTACGGTGACGCATGCCCGTCTCACTCGTGGCGAGCGAGGGATCGGGATTGAGGTGGAAGTTGGCACGCAGGATCTGGGTGAGGTCGCCATCGATAAGCCTGGCACCGTCCATCTTGGACAGCTCGAACAGGCGGTGCGAGGTAAACGCAATGTTGAGCGGGAAGCCGTCGTTACCGGCGGCGAGCACGTTTTCGGTGTCGCCGACTCAGATACGGGCGCCCATGTGACCGGCAATGATCATTTCGAGGGCTGTGCTGATCGGATGACAGGGGGCAGTCAGGCGGATGGCCTGTTCCATACGCGTTTGCAGCTCGTTCTTATCCAAGGCATCGCTCCCATCGTAAACGCTCCAAAAACGTCAATAAGTTTCTCACGGTTTGCCCCTGTGACGCCCGCAAAATCCGATGCTTACAGAATGAGCGAACACAGCTGAGAGCCCCAATCCAACTGAGCTGCGTATGTGGAAGCATCGGGATTCGCATAAATGAGGGACTAGTCGCGTGGCCGGTTTCGCCTCCGGTGGCGCGGCAAGTCAACATACTGGCCGATGCGGCCTGGCTTGCCTTAATGAACGAGACTCG
>RPYR01000046.1 GCA_008671285.1 Collinsella aerofaciens
GAAATGTCGCGAACCACGGCTTCGACCTCTACGAGATTGGAGGTAAGGGCATCAACTGCCGTCTTGCTCGACTTAAGCAGCGGCTCCATCTGGGCAAGCGCCGGCGTAAGCTCATCGACAGCGCCATCGAGCTTTGCCACCACAGGCTGAGCCTCGGCGATGGTGTTGTTGAGGTCGTTCACGGTCTTATCGAGCGAGTCGACAACATTGCGGGTCTTGCGCAGGGTAAGCGCGAGCTCAGCGATGGCCCACACGCCGGCAACGGCGAGCAGCAGCAGGGCGATTTGAATGGGACTCATACAAGCCTCCCGGAAAAATCGAAATACAGACGCTTTTCATGGTACCCCAAAGGGGACCGAACATGCCAAGAGCAGCAACGTGGGACAAAATTATCAGCAGCTACTTCGGTGCATTCCCGCTGCGGTCGCGCTCGCTTTGCTCTACGCGCCACTCTTCCCAGCCGCGCCCGGCAGGCTGCCAGAACGCACCGCGCTCCAGCCCCTCGGGCAAATAGCGCTGATCGACCCAGCCTTCGGGATAATCATGTGGATACTTATACACACCGTATTCATCGCTGCCCGGGCGATGGCGATCGCGCAGATAACTCGGCACCTCGCGAAGCCCACTAGAATGGATATCGGCCAGCGCCGCATCGATCGAAGCCTCACACGCGTTGGATTTTGGCGCCAAGCACACATAGAGTGCAGCCTGAGCCAGGTTAATGCGGCACTCGGGATAGCCAATGACCTCGGCAGACTTAAACGCGGCATGCGCCACCAAAAGCGCCTGCGGGTCGGCGTTGCCAACATCCTCAGAAGCGTGAATCATAATGCGGCGAGCGATAAACTTAGGATCCTCCCCAGCATCGATCATGCGCGCGAGCCAATAGATCGTGGCATCGGGGTCGCTACCGCGCATGGACTTGATGAACGCACTGATGATGTCGTAGTGCATGTCGCCGTTTTTGTCATACGTAAAGCCGCGACGCGGGTTGGCGATCTTTACGTCATCCACGGTGATGGGATAGCGCTCCCCCGCCGCGGGCGCTGGCGTTCCCTCGGTATCGGGACTCGTGACGGCAAGCTCGCGCGCAAGCGCGAGCGTCGTGAGCGCCGAGCGAGCGTCACCCGCTGCCAACGTGCAGATGGTCTTGACCGTATCCTCATCGGCCGAGAACTTACCGTTCAAGCCCTGCGGCGCCTCAAGCGCACGTTCAATAAGCGTGGCGATATCCTCATCCTTCAGATGCTCAAGCTCCACGACGCGACCACGTGAGAGCAGTGCCGAGTTGACCTCGAAGTACGGGTTCTCCGTCGTAGCGCCAATCATAATGACGGTACGGTTCTCAACTGCATGCAGCAGGGCATCCTGCTGCGACTTAGAGAAGCGGTGAATCTCATCGATGAATAGAATGGTGCGGCGGTCGTACGTATTCAGGCGCGTCTTGGCCTCATCAATCACGCGACGCAGGTCCTTCACGGTACCCGTGACGGCGCTGACCTCGACAAACTCGCTCTTGGTATGGTTGGCGATAATGTGGGCCAGCGTCGTCTTGCCCGTACCGGCAGGCCCGTACAGAATCACGCTCGAAAGCACGTCGTGCTCGATCGCGGCACGCAACCATGAGCCCTTACCGACGGCCTTTTGCTGGCCCACGTACTCGTCGAGCGAATTGGGTCGCATGCGCACCGCGAGCGGCGCATTTTTAAAGGAACGCTCGCGCGGCGAGGCAGAAAAAAGGTCGTCCATAGCCATCCCGTGCATCAATCAAAAACGTTTTCAACTAACCAGTATACCGAAAGGATACGAACTACCGTTCGTTAATATAGGTACGATGCGGAAACTTTAGACCCGGGAACAGCTTGCTCGTCAGTTCGCAGAAATAACCGTCCGTCATGCTCGCGATATAATCCACCACGGCTTGATCCTTGTCGTCCTGCCAGGCATAGGTGCGATCGTAGTAGGAAAGTTGCTGCTCAATGCGCGAAATATGGTGCTTAAAGATGTAAGAGGACTCGTCACCACTGTTTAGATCCCGCAGGCAACGGTCGTAGAGCTTTTCGAACGCCTCGCGCAGCTCCACCTCGGAATCGCCTTCGATACCGCCCTTGCTATAGATCTTCTCGTAGTTCTCGCGCTTGGCTCGGCGGATTTCCTCAAACAGGTCCTCGCTCATCTCGATGCGCGGCTTACCATAGCTGTGCTCAACGATATCGATGGAGGCATGCGTGAGGATCCAGCTGTTGTAGGCACCGCCCCGGCCATCATCAAAAGCGTCGGGTGACAGCAGGCCCGCCGCGATCGCATCCTGACGGTCACGACCGACGTAGGCAAGGATATCCGAGATGCGGACCACACAGCCTTCGAGCGTCATGGGACGCAGATGCCCAATTGCGCTATAGCCCGTGGCAATGCAATCCTCAACCGTCTGGTCAAACTGGTCAAAGGAGCTCATGTCCGAGAGCTCAAACACACGCTGCTCGTACTCGCCGTTATGGCATAGCACGCCGTCGAGCGTCTGGAGCGACACGTTGCGGCCATACAACGCGTCGAGCACGCGAACCGACTGCACGTTATGGAAAAAATAACGCCCCGTACGCTCATGATAGATATCGTTGAGGAAGCGCTCGCCGGCATGGCCGAAAGGCGTGTGTCCCAAGTCGTGACCCAGGCCAATCGCCTCGATCAGATCGCAATTGAGCCCCAGGGCGCGACCGATATCGCGCGCAATGCGGGAGACAAGCTGTACGTGCAAACCGCGGCGTGAAAGATCATCATTGCTACGGAAGCTAAAGACCTGCGTTTTGCCTGCATAACGGGTGTACGCCGGAAGATGAAGTATCTTTTCGGTATCGCGCATAAACGCCGGACGCATAAGCGTGCCTTTGTCGGCGGCGCGATCAATACGACGAATGACCTGATCGTCGTTGCAACGATACGGGTTGACATAGCCCGAAGCACGATCGGCGGCAATGCGCTCGACAAGCTCGGGCGACAACGCCGAGGGAATACGGTCCATGCGCGCCTTAATGACGGCCGTTTCTTGATTAGTTGCCATGGCATGCTCCTTAAGAAGGATGCGCAATCGGTTACAAAGTGCAGCCCACGACCTCGATTATGGCAAAAATCGGCACCAAAAACGGGAGCAATGGCAGGGAGCGTGATTTTGTGAAGAGGCAGGAGAGGGCCAGGGCCAGGAGTGCGACGGCAAATGCCACGATGCCACCCATAGGGTCGAGCGTGCAAAGCGCGAAGAGCGCCTTGGCATCCCCCATGCCGATGCCCGGGGCGTGGCGAAGGCGCCGCCAGAGCGACTCAGTGAGCACAAGGGCAAGGTAGACGATGACCGCAAGACCGGCGTGGTCAAGCGCTGTGTTCAAACCGAGGTCGAGCCAAACGCCCGCCAACGCCGCCACGGCACATGCGCCGGCAAGCCCATTGGGAAACCGTCGCTCTCGGGCATCAATTGCCACGCCGGCAAAGATGCAAATCCAAAACGGGATATAGGCCATCGGACTCCTCCTCGAGCTGCATCGCAAAAGCAAAAACCACCACAAAGGTGCCTGTCCCCTTTGCGGTGGTTTTGGTGGTGGTTATTTGGCGCCTTGCATGACCTCGTCAAGGGTAACGTTGACGGCGTGCTGCGTCGGCACCCAGTCGACCTTCAGGAACAGCGCGGCCACCGTGATGGGGATATAGCTGAACATAAAGATCGGGAAGGTAAACAGGTTAGTCACCAGGCGCCACTTTTGCGCGCAGTGAATATGCTTGTACTCAAAGATAGTCGTGAGCAGCGCCAGGATAAAGAACGTCTGATACATCATGGCGAAGGTCAGAATAAGCGAAGCGGCGCACGCCTGCATCTCGACTTCGGTTGCCAAGAAACCATGCGAAAGGCCACCCACAATCAAGAACGTCGCATTAGCGAGCATCGAGATCAGCGATAGCAGCATACCCGGGGCGATCGTCATGAACATGTCGTAGGCGGCAAAGCGATGATAGCGGAACATCGACTTGACCAGATGCTTACCGTAGGTAAAGAACACCTGGTAAAAGCCCTTGGTCCAGCGCATACGCTGCTTCCAGGATGCCTTGAACGTCACGGGTTGCTCGTCAAAGAACTCCGCCGGCGCATAGCCAATGCGAATACCGTGAATAGCGCAGAACGTAGTGAACTGAATGTCCTCGGTCAGCGTGTGGAACTGCCAACCGTGCATGCCCTCGATAACGCTTGACGAGATAAGGTAACCCGAACCCGAAACAGCGCAGGACGTCTTACAGATATTGCGCGCGTTGTTGAGGAAGCGCGCCTCGCGTAGATACCACGTGGCATTAGCAGCCGAGATCCACGAGCTGCCGAAGTTCTTGGAATTGCGATAGCTCGTGACCACATGGAAGCCCTGGTCAAAGGCATCGTTCATCTTGGACACGTAATCGCGGGAGATAACGTTGTCGGCATCGAAGATAAAGTAGCCCTCAAACGTGTCGGGATACTCGTTGAGAATGCGATCGAAACCAAAGTCCATGACCCAGCTCTTGCCCTTTCGGGCCAGGTCATTGCGCTCGTAAACAATGGCACCGGCCTCGCGTGCGAGCTGCGCGGTGTTGTCGGTGCAGGCGTCGGCAACGACAAAGACCTCGATAAGCTCGGACGGATAGTCCTGGTCCTTGATGGAGCGTACGAGATTGGCAATTACGGCTTCCTCGTTATGCGCCGCGATAAAAAAGGCATAGCGATGGAGTTTTTTGGCCTTGGGAGGC